>JAYFQB010000196.1:0-13234 GCA_034927385.1 Anaerolineaceae bacterium
GTATCTGTTTTGCCAACAAGATGGACCGCACCGGCGCCTCTTACGACCGTACCGTGCAGAGTATCCGCGAGAGGCTGGGCGCTAACGCGCTTGAAATGCAGGTCCCGATCGGTGAAGAATCGAACTTCATCGGTTTTGTGAACTTACTCGAAGAAACCGCCGTCACATTCTCGGATGAGCTTGGCGTTGAACCAACTGTCACCGAAATCCCTGCCGATATGCGCAGTTTGGCGGCGGCTAAGCGCGCTACGTTGGTTGAACGCATCGCCGAGACGGACGATGAACTCACCGTCAAATTCCTCGAAGGTGAAGAAATCCCGCTTGATGAGTTGAAACGGGCTCTGAGGGCGGCTGTGCTCGCCAACAAGGCAGCTCCGGTCTTTTGCGGCAGCAGTCTGCGCAATAAAGGCGTGCAGTACGTGTTGGATGCCGTGATCGACTACTTGCCATCCCCGCTGGATATTCCTCCGGTCGACGCAACGCTTGTTCGCGATGGCAGTGAGGTCCAGCGCCACGCGGATCCTTCCGAACCGCTTTCCGCACTCGTTTTTAAGATCGTAACTGACCCCTATATGGGACGCCTGGCTTATATTCGGGTGTATTCCGGCACAATCAAACAAAACAGCATGGTATACAACGCCTCCAAAGATAAAAAGGAACGCGTTGGACGCCTGTTGCGCATGTATGCTGACCGCCGCGAAGACATCGATGAGTTGGGTGCTGGCGATATTGGCGCAATCCTTGGTTTGAAATTTAGCTTCACTGGCGATACTTTGTGTGATCCGACCAATCCTGTGCTGTTGGAGACGATAAGTTTCCCCAAGCCTGTGATCTCAATTGCGATTGAGCCCAAAACCAAAGCCGACCAGGACAAAATGGCTGACTCTCTGATCAAATTGGCAGAGGAAGATCCTACTTTCCAGATCCGACAGGATGAAGCCACGGGGCAGACTGTGATTTCAGGCATGGGCGAGCTCCATCTTGACGTGCTCGTAACCCGTCTGCTGCGCGAATTCAAAGTGCAGGCGAATGTCGGCAAACCCCGTGTGGCTTATCGAGAAGCAATCACCAAGCCCATCAGCAACTTTAGCTATCGCTACAGCAAGCAGACCGGCGGGCATGGACAATTTGGGCATGTGGTCATCGACCTTGAACCTCTACCAAACGGTTCCGGTGTCGTTTTCGAAAACAAAGTCCGCGGCGGCGCTATTCCGAAGGAATACTTCTCCGCGAT
Organism: Anaerolineaceae bacterium; assembly: GCA_034927385.1. GTDB lineage: Bacteria > Chloroflexota > Anaerolineae > Anaerolineales > Anaerolineaceae > Mesolinea. Next base: position 1,235 of record JAYFQB010000196.1, read on the forward strand.
TGAAAAAGGTGTTCTGGATGCCGCCGAAAGCGGTCCGCTGGCTGGCTTCCCGATGACGGATTTCAAAGTCACTCTGGTTGACGGCTCGTACCACGAAGTGGATTCCAGCGAAATGGCGTTCCGCACGACAGCCTTGATGGCGGTGCGTGAGGCAACAGAAAAGGCAGGTCCGGTCATCCTCGAACCGATTATGCGGGTTGAGATTACGGTCCCCGAAGAATACACCGGCGATGTTATCGGTCAGGTCAATGCCCGTGTGGGTAGCATCCTCGGCATGGAAGATCGTTTTGGCAATGCCAAAGCCCTCCACACTGAAGTGCCTCTTTCGGAGATGTTTGGCTACGCAACCGAACTAAGTTCAGCAACACAGGGGCGAGGGGTGTTCACCATGGAGTTCAAGCACTACTCCCAGGTTTCGGACGGGTATATGAAGAAAATCCTCGGTCGTTTAGGCGGCTGAGCTTAACATGACATTCCCAGGAACGTTAGTTCCTGAATGAAAAACTCTAGAAGCAGGTAGAAAATGGCAAAGCAAAAGATAAGACTTCGTTTGAAAGCATATGATCATCGCATCCTCGACCAGTCCGCGAAGCGTATTGTCGAGACCGCGGAGCGCTCCGGCGCAAAAGTGGTAGGACCTGTGCCTCTGCCCACCCGCATTGAAAAATTTACAGTTCGCCGTTCGACCTTCATCGACAAGGACTCTCAGGAACATTTTGAAATCCGCACCCACAATCGTCTGATCGATGTGCTTGAACCCGATTCTAAAACCATCGACATGCTGATGCGCCTCAGCCTTCCCGCTGGCGTCGATATTGAAATCAAGATTTAATCTGATTTCCGCAGAATGGTTGTTTTGCGTTGTTGTGAAACAGACGTAAAAGAACCCCAACAACTTAGCCATTCCCGTCGAGCAGTTTCTGCTCGTCTGGTCTTCATCTACCTGCCGCACGATGGCATCCTTTCGCCATCGTGTTTTGTTTAAGAAGGTACCCGAACCGGTAGTAAGAATCAACCGGCTTTTTTTACCCTCATAAATTTTCAAATATATCGTTATTTTATTTCGGGCTTCGTCTCACATATAATATGTTTGAAGCAATTAAACCCGTGAATATTGCCTGAGTATCTCGCCAGAATTACCGGATCCTTTTCCGGCTAAGAATCTGCTAAAGTGACAGTATGAGGACATTCTTACGATTTCAAAGATTTTATTTATTAGAGATTTTCCAATCAGTCGGTTTAGGTACCCTGGCGTTCATTGTGTCATTCACGCTTTTGGCTGCCGCGCCGCCACCACCGCAGATCGCAAGCGATGTTGAAAAGCAGTCGCTTTGGCAAGCGTACCAGGACCGCTATGGACAATTTTTGGAATTAGATCAAGAAGACCCGATCGCAAGCTTGTTTGAACCTATCCTTGATGAAGCTTTCATCTCCCCGGATGGGAGGACTGCTGTTCTTTGGCTGGCGCTGCGCGACTACAATGGGCGAACCCTCTCGACCGAACCCGGCTTCGCTCTGGCGACCCTGACTGACGGCGGCTGGCAGGTGCTGTTGAGGGGGGATCCAGGTTGGAATGAGGCGGTTGATGAGCTGCCAGAAGGGTACCTGCCTGCCGAATTACAAAATGCCAGTGCGCAAGCTCCGGCTGAGGGACCGCAAACCATTTGGGGCTATTCCCTTCCCTATGTTGCCGGCACTGCCCACAGGCTCGAAGGTTCCGTGCTCCACTTCCATGATTACCCGCCTTTAGGATATCCAAGCTGCAACCAAGCCTACTGCCGATATGCTTACGACTTCACCGACGCTGATAAATTTCCGCTGGTTGCAGCCAAGGCAGGCACAGTAATTTCCCTGCGTGATAGCTGTACTGATGGCAATACTGGCTGCACGAATTACATCATCCTGCAAAGTGCGGCGGATGGGGTTTATCAGGTTTACTTACATCTTGCCTATGGTACCATCCCCGACCACCTATCTCCGGGCAGTTATGTTGGCAGGGGAGTCTATATCGGGGACACCGATGACACTGGCTACAGCACATCTGAGCATGTGCATTTCATGGTTGTTCCTTCGTTCTGGTACGCGGGGGATGGATACCCCTGGGGGTATTCGCTGGACGTCCGCTTTTCGGACGTCTCGATTAACAATGGTGTTCCACGCTCCTGTTACGAGGTCGTATATCTTCCCATCTACAGTGACGCAACCCAATGCAACGGAAATCCTGCTGACCCGCTGAACCCCAACAACGACTGGTTCACCTCCGGGAATGTTGGCGCGAATCCACCCACCGGGCAGCTCACGCGTCCTGTGCCTGGGGCAGTGGTGGCGCAAGGCAGCAATCCGCTGATGGACGTTACTGCCAGCACGCAGGATGATGTGAGAGTTGACGTTGCGGTTCTACAGGGACTGATTGGGGGTAGTTGGCGCGAGATCGGAGCGCGAGTTAGTAACCCTAATCCTTCCGGTGTTTTCGACTGGGATGTGAATTTATGCCAGGCTGGGGTGCCGAGCGGTCCGTTTGAGGTTGCTCTGAAGATCTGGGACCATGAAGGTAACATGGTCAGTTTGATTTCCCGCCGCACCATCCAGGTGGACCACGCATGCCCGCCGCCCGTTAGCCAGATGACAAGCCCCACTACTTTTGATGGAACCGCGTTTTTGCTCCATTGGTCCGCCGCAGAATCAGGTGCTGGTATATCCTCGTTCCAGGTTCAGTGGCGCAGCGGCGCAAAGGCATGGTCTGACTCACGCCAGATGACCTTTGCTTCTGGTGCTCGGGCAGGCTGGTTTGTTGGGGTGCCAGGGGGTAGTTATGGTTTTCGCATGCGCGCGATCGACAACAATGGGCAGCCTGAAGCCTGGCCAGCCGGCGACGCAGCCGAGGTCACTGTTACCACGCCCACGACTTGCGAGGAAGATCCCGCTGAGCAGGATGACACCTCCGCCACCGCTGTTAACATCGGCTTCGGGTTGCAATTGCAGCGCAACATCTGTGGTTTGGGGGACGCGGATTGGTTCAAGTTCCCGTCAGGCGATCTGGAACACTACATGCTCATTGCCCGGTCTATTGGAGCTGGCTCCGCGGTGAAGGTGTCAGTTTATGCGGCTGATGGAATCACGCTACTGGGAAGTGCCACCGCGGGTGGCATGAACATGAGCACGAGCCTGGGAGTGATGGTTCCGAAAAACGAAACTGTCTATATTAAGGTCGAACCTGCCTTTGCAAACCTCACTGGCACGGCTGTGTTATACAGCATGAACGTTGTCCCAGGTTATCGAATATCTTTGCCACTTATCTTGAAATAACCCGCGTCAATAATCACTGAAAGATCGGGAGAATCATTGAGGCTTCCCTATTCGTTAGAGAAGCCTCTTTGTCTGGCAACGGATTGCAGGGCAGGGAAGTGAGTTTTTAGTGCACACGCAATCCGACTAAGCAGTGGTCCTTTACTTTTTCATCAGCGGTAAAAACATCTGGAGCATCGGACCTGTCAGGAAATACGGTCCGGATGTGGATTGGACCGTTAGTGATGGGAAGTCAGTGGTATAGGTGATGTTCAAGTTTTGCTCCGTGGTATGCAAGTATCCAACGGTGTTTTTGGCTACAACCTGGTAGGCAACGCGTGTACCGTTATAGTTCAGATCTGTAAAGCTGCGCGGGCCGTGTGTGTTTGGTTGGTCTAATGGCGAAGGGATCGTGCCGAGGCTGATCCAGTTGAAGCCATCATTGGTCGCCAGCACTTCAAATTCAGTTTCTGTGATCGAGTTGTCCTGCCACATGAGGGTAAGGGAATTCCCGCTAATCGAATGCGACAGTCCATTCGGCGCAATCGGGGGCATTGCCACAATGTTCGGGCGCATCATGTCCATTTCTTCATGGGAGAGGATGTGACAGTGATACACGTATTCCCAGCCAAAGTTAATCAGGCTGTTCACAATCGGGTCAACGGGGTTTCCGTTGGGATCTCTGGAATTGAACATGGCTGTGCTCCCCAAAGGCATCATCGGATCCATTGGACGGATCGAATTGGGAATCTCAAAGGGGAAGACCGGTATGATCGGTCTGATGGCAAAGTAGGTATCTTCCAACGGGCTCACCCGCACCGTATCCTTCCATCCTAATTCGGTCGGATCGGGTGGGATGATGATGTTGTCCCACGTCACGCGGTTTAGCAGTTGCACGTCATACAAATGGAAGTGGATCGGGTGTGTGTCCACACCGTTGTGGGTTATCTTCCAAATCTGCGTTCCGTCAGCCTCCGTTGAGATGGGAGTGAGGCTTGCTGTGGTTGGCAAATTCGTTCCATCAAAAATCTCTGATGGCGGGTTGATGTAAGGATACAAAACTACATTTTGCAACCCTGGCACTGCAGGCACGGCTTCGAGACCTATGTTTCCTTGCATTCTGCCATAGGCCTCTGTGTTGGTATCGTTCATTTCGTCATGAAGTGCCTTAGGTTCAATTGTGATGCCGAGCTGGTTGCCCAGCAGGGTGTCGAACTTGAAAATATCGCCGCCTTGTTCTGAAATACGCGCATAGCCATCGCAGCGGGGGCTTGGGTTAATCGGACCGTTACACCAGCCGCCTGTGGTAAAGTCGGTGGCATACGATCCATTGTACGGCGCCTGACCGACGATAACCGGAGGTTGGCCAGATTCAAACACGCCCGAGCCATCAGCTTTATGTAAGAAGGCGGAACGGAGGCTGTTGAAATCGTAGGCAGGGGATGGCGCGATATCATTAACTTTCACCTGCATAATGGTACGGGTGTTTGGACCATAGCCTGGCAAAACAAGCGCCGGCGCATTCGGGTACATATCCGGCATGCCTGTGTAGTAGTCATAGGTCGCAATGCGTGCCGGGAAGGCGGCAGGGGCGTCATTGTACAGTATGAGTGTTTGTCCCGCAAATTGCGAAAAGTCCACGATCACATCAGCCCGTTCTGCAGGACCTAACAGGACTGCATGCAGATCCACATTCCCTACGTCAAAGCTGGTTGGGTCCGTAATCCATGTGATGTGCTGGTTGGGGACAATTGTTGGCTGCGGCAAGAAACCGCTTTCATTCCCGATTTGAATCCAATCAGGACCAGCCGGGCTCAAAGTCAGATCAGGGGTTGGGAAGACAACCGGATCCAGTTGGGCGGCTGCCACTTCAGCCGGGTTTAGCGCCACTTCTGTGGGTCCCAAAAGCGGATCTGCAGTGGTGGGGTCACCCACATACCACTGTAAGTTCCAGAAACGGTCATTTGCGGCGTTCAGGATGCGGAAACGATAGGCAGTGGGGTCAACTGTTAATGTTGGATAAGCAGTACCATTTACCACCGGAGTATCATTGAACTCTTCCATGCCGGCGGAGTTATTGGGGGTGCCAGGGATGAAAGGCGGTTCGCAGAAGGGGTCAGTGTCGTACTGGTAGGTGGTTGGGTCGTCCAGATCGCAGGGGGTTGCCAGGGCAATTCCCCAATCATCCGGGGTATGGCGGATGCCATCCAGACCTTCGGGGTCCAGACCAAAATATGGGTTGGCAATCGGTGGATAGGTAGGGTTGGCTGGAGGCCAGAACCATGCCCCATAGAACCAGCGTCCATAAGAACTCATACCCGAAGGGTCAGCCGGGTTTTCCGCGGGCATATACACATGTTCGTACCAGAGATCTCCCTCAGACCCCCAACGGCTGTAATCCCAGGTGGGGTCGAGCTCAGCCATTTGAGCCGGAGAAGAAACAAAAGTTTTATCTTGAACAACCAGAGGTATTTCATACTGACCGCTTGGGAGCAATCCAGAGTTGATCAGGGCAGTTTCCGTATCGTCGCGAATAACATAGCCAGCTGCTTCACCAGCATAAACATTCAGGCGGGTAATACCCCAGGAATGATCGTGGTAGAACATGAAGCGGGAACTTTGTTGGTTGGTGTAATAGAAAGACATACAACCGTCATCAGGCGCGGAGCAGTCGGGCACGCCAGCAGGGCGGTCTAACCCAACCATGTCTGGCACCTGTTGAACGGAAACACCTTCAGGCCAACCTGTCATTTCGTTTGCAGGAGTGATCCACTGATGAGGCGTGCCATCCGAGATCCAGGGCGATATGCCTCCATGGAGGTGGAGAGTTGCCCGGTTTTGCGAAAAGCACATCATCCGATCCATCAAGCTGAGGTTTGGCTCGCCGCATATTGGGTTTCGGACTTCATCGAGAACTGACCCTTCATCCACTGGGTCTGGCATTGTCATCGGACCCATTCCAGAGCCCATGAAGGTGGTGTCGACAGGCAGGAATAGGTCACCGTCAACCCCGGTTGGTAAAAGATTGTAGAAAACGATGCGGACAGGACGTCCTTTGTTTGCCTGGATAACCGGACCGAGATAGTGGGGTTCATCAACAGCCACTGCCTGTGAGTTATCCGGCATTAATGCTGGGGTGGTGGAGCCATCCACTAAGTGGTTGACCAGAGGCACGCTCGCGCTCCAGGAAGCGTTGGCGGCGGTTTCAAGCTGAACGTATCCCCGCAGAAGTGTACCTTGGGCAGGCAGTGAGGAGCTCATCTGTTCACGATACTGCACAACCGCTATCACGTAGTAATCAGCGCCAGGGAAAGTGGTTGTATCCGGCACGGCAAGTGGGATGTATTGCCCAAGATTGTTTGATGCCGCAGCACAACTGCCAGCCGCCGAAGGGTCACAAAGCATAGGTAATGAATCCTGGAATTTCTTAATACCAGTTCCGACCACATAACCTGAACCAGGGTTGGTGAGGTTGATTGCTGTGACAGCGCCGATATCGATTTGCGCAACCGCGGTTGCCATCATTCCACCTCCTATTGTGTCGCTGATGGTGACCGTGGGAATGCTGGTGTAGCCGGCACCGTAGGTGTCGACGGCGATGGATTGTACGTTGATTGTGGAGCTAACTAAAGCATCGTCCAAAACATTGGTTCGCGGCAGGCTCTGGAATTGCCCTTCCTGGGGGTTCAGGATATTCTGTTCCCTGGCAGCCTGAGCGGCATTGAATTGCCGGCGGTTGAGTGGGTTAAACAGAGTGCCATCGCGGATGACCACATTCGGCGCGCTTGAGTAGCCGGAACCAGGGTTGTCGATGATTACGCCTGTAATCACACCGGTGGTTGTGTTCCAGGTCACATGACCTTTCGCTTGAACACCGCCTGGTCCGTCTGGATAATCAAAGTCAACAGTCGGCAGGGTATATCCACTTCCACCATAGTTCAAAGTAAGGCTGTCAACGCTGCCATAAGCGGTGGCTGTAGCCGGGGTGATTGCACCTCCGCCAGTGATTGCCACGGCAGGCTGCACATAACTCATCCCCGGATTAGTGACATTGACAGCCACAACGGTCTGAGTTGATGTTACAACCGCAGTCGCAGCCGCGCCTGCACCCGCCCCAGTAAATTGAACGGTTGCAGAGGTGTAATTGCTGCCGGGATTGGTGATTGTGATGCTGGTGATTGCGCCGTTTGCGCCGACTTTGGCGGTGGCTGTCGCCCCGCTTCCATCACCCAATATGGCGACGGTTACATCGGGGTTGGTCAACGCGCTCAAGCCCCAGTTGGGATAAGGTCCGAAATAATGAGGGACTAGGCTCTCATCTACCGGTGAGGCTGGAAGTTTTTCTTGCGCTGCCTCAACCTTAATGGGCAAACTCCCTGAAACCAGGGATACGAGCAACAGTATCAGGACTGTTGTGCTGAGTATTTTTTGCTTGGTCATGGTAATCTCCTTTGCTTAGATTTGATTATGGAAAGTCAGTCGGGTTTCCCGCCTGAGAGAAAAAATAGGTTTGAGATGTCTTTGTTGGCAAAAAATGGGTGAGTCGAATCGCAACCTGAAACATCAACCAGGTCTCTGGATGCTGTTTCGTGAAGTTAACTGCTGTTAAACAGTGCATTTACACTCACCTCCATTGAGATTATAGGAAAACGGCAAACCTCGTGCTGTTTGAAAAGATTTGTCTTAATTGGTGAAAATTTTGGAAGGGAGGAATTCAAAACCTGCACGGGGCTGGTTTTGTCAGAGTGTGGCAACCAGCCAGGCGGTGTTTAGTGGTGTGTAATTGAAATTTGGAACTAAACTGCTGGATCTCAGCAGTTACAACGCGGGGGTCGAGTTTTTTCTTACCTAAGCAACCAGACGATAACCAACATCCCGTACTGTGATCAGGTGTTGGGGGTAGGATGGGTCTTTTTCTATCATTTTGCGAATTTGATGAATGTGCCATCGGGTAATATCCCGGGCTTCGTTTTTGGTGTAATTAAAGCCTTGAGATTCGTTTACCAAAACCTCAAAAGAAACCGGATCTGGTGAGTGACGCATCAAGGTCACCAGGTAATCAAATGAGGTTGAAGGCAGTGAAACAGCTTCATTGGCGATAAAAATGTGACGTGTGTGCAAGTCGGCTTTCATGTCTCCACAGTCAAGAAACCGATCAGATTTTGGTTCTTCCGGAGAAGTTAGGTTTTTTTTAGCCGTCAGCTCAGTGGGGTCCGGTGAACCTAATTCTGCAACCAAATCGCATAACTGAGAGATGATTTCACGCTGCCTGAGCGGCTCCTGGACTTCCTGTAGAATTTGACTGACGCGTTCGAGTATCGCATGTGGATCGATGGGCTTTAAAAGGAAGTCGCGCGCGCCTCCCTTTACCGCTTGCATGGCAGTTTCCAATGTGGCATGGGCTGTCAGGATGATGACGGGTACATCAGGTTGGATTTGATGGATCTGTGGAAGCAGGTCCGTGCCAGTTCCATCAGGTAACTTGATGTCCAGAAACACCAATGAAAAGTGCTCCTCGCACAATTTGCTTATACCCTCATGCCCAGTGCCAACCATGCAAGGCGTGTATCCCTCTCTCTTAAGGATCGCGCCAAGGGTTTGGCGAAGCGCTGGCTCATCGTCGATAATCAATATTTTTTTCACGTTATTACCCTCCATTCTCATCTCTTTCCGCTGCTGAAGGTAACCAAACAGCAAACTCAGCTCCATCACCGTAGTTGCGCGCTGTTAGTCTGCCATTATGCCTTTGCACGATCTCATAACTGATTGCCATTCCAAGACCCATGCCATTCGTCTTCGTGGTCTGGAACGGTTCGAACATTCTTACCAGGTAATTGCCTGAGATCCCAGGACCAGTATCGCGGACTAACACTCCAATTTCTGGGTTTTCCTGATCGCTTTGAGAAAATATTACTTCCAATCGGCCGCCATCTGGCTGCATGGCTTCAATCGCGTTGTTGCAGATGTTTATAAAAACTTGCTTGATCTGATCCTTCTCTCCATGGACATTCCAGATATCTTTCGTTGGCACCCTGACCGACCACTCCACCCTGCCTTTTTCAGATTGCCCTCGTAGCAATTCTTGAACCTCCTTCGTCAAGGCGAGCAGGTCAAAACTTTCGGTAGAGGGGATTTTTGTTGGACGGTAGATTTCCCGGAGTTGTGCGACGAGGTTGGAGATGCGATTGGTTTCACTGGATGCAATTTCGAGATACTGCCAGTCCGGATGATTGCGATCGCTATCCAGTTGGAGCAGATAAAGGCTGTTTTTAATTGTCTGCAGCGGGTTATTAATCTCATGCGTGATAGAAGCTAACATTCGCCCAAGAGCAGCCATTTTTTCAGCCTGCACCAGCTGGTTTTGCACAAGCAGATCTTCAGCAATCAAGGCTTCAAGATCCTGATTGAGACGCTTCAAGTCTTTCTCTTTGCGCTTAAACTCTGTCAGATCCCGTATGCTGGCAAACACTTCTGTTGTATCTCCAGCTTCGTTTTCAAACACAGTCGCGTTGAAGGTAACGGGGGTAACATTGCCGTCCCTGTGCTTAATCTCCAGCTCAAAGTCGCGCACACCCCCATTTTCCTGTACCAGATTAAAGGCTTTGGCTGCCTCGTTACTGTCAGAAAACAACTCAAGAAAATCAGCGCCAATTAAGTCCTCCCGACCAAGTCCGGTGATGAATCCCGCGGCGAGGTTAACATCCGCGATTTTACCATCCCTGGAGACAGTCATCAGGGCGTCGGTTTGGATTTCAATAAGCGAGCGATTATAGCGATTGAGTTGATCAAGGTGTTGTTCAGCCTGCTTGATTTGGGTGATATCGATGCCCACTTCAAGGATCATTGTGGTGTCATCAGTTTTGTAGGGAAAGTCGTGAACATCGTAGATCCTGCCATCAGGACCTGTCCACTCCCATTGGTGTGAGCCTTGGGTTTTGAGCGGCGTGAAAGAGCTGCAATCTTCGCAAGGCTGATCGCGTCGAAACAGGTGTTGGTAACATTTCATGCCAGTCGGATCCCCGAATTGTTCACGGAAATAGCGGTTGGATCTCAGGATTTCCTTCTCAGGGGACAGGAGCACAAGGTAAGCCGGAAGGAGATCAACCAATGTCTCGAATTGCTCGCGTTCCCTTGCGTAAGAAGCTTGTTCGGAGGCTAATCTTTGTTCAATATTTTGTTGTGCAATCCTGTTCGCCTCTTTAAGCTCTTCAGTTCGCTTCGAGACAAGTTCTTCGAGCTGCATGTTGAGCAGGCGCAGCGCTTGTTTAGCCTCCACCTGGTCAGTAATATCCAGCGTGTAGATCCGCAGGTGCTGAATCTCCGGGAGGTACAGAAGGGTTTGCCTGAACCAGGATTTTCCTATCTGGATGTCCCGGTTCTTGCGCTGATCACATCCATGACGCAGATCATCCAGATAAGGTCTGATATCCTTTAATAATGAGTTGGAACAATCTGTTTTACCTGAAAGAGAACAGAACTGTTGAGCTGGGCTGTTTTGATAAACTAACTGACCCTGCTTATCAATCTCGATCACTGGTTGGGGGTTGTTCTCGGGGAAAGATGCCAGCCATTCCTGGTGGGCTGCCGCAAGTTTGGCTTCAGTAACATCAGAAAAGATCGCGCCAAATTTGTGGTCGTCGAATTTGTAGGCAAACACCTGGTAATAACGGTTTAGGGAGGTTTGAGCTTCGAATCTTTCTGGAATCCCGCTGCGAACCACCTCGCTGAACCGTTCGAGCCAAATCGGACTGTCCTGCGGCAAACATTCACTATGCGTCTTGCCAATGACTTGTTGCTTTGTGAGCCCTGTCAACCTTTCGAACGCGGGATTGACATCAAGGTACTTATAGTCGATTGCTTTTCCGTTGCCATCGTAGATCAATTCACAAAGCCCAAAACCCTCCGACATACTTAAAAACATGCTGCGGAAGTTTGCGGCATGTTCCGCGTCGGTTAGAGCAGTGAACTCTTTGGATATGTGTGAACTTGTGTCCATTTTTCTTTCATATACTCAGAAATAAAATTAAAAATGGAAATCTTCTATCGGGCTGCTGAAAAAGTTCCTTATTTCTCAGGAGAGCTAAAATCCGGAACGCCATTCTCCGCGGATAGTCCTTCACCCTCCACAAAATCCGGCATTCGCTTATTGATAGGGATTAAATGTCACTTCGTGGCTCATTTTTGCCACCTTGCTTATGGTTTCGTGGATGGAGCAATACTTGGCTGCCAGGTCCACCGACCGCTGGAATTGCTTTTGGTCCACCTCACCGGTCACGGAGATTTCGAGGTTTACCCATTCCAGTGTGGTTGGAACCTCCTTGCGCTTTTCACCGGTGACGATGATCTCAATGGCGGGGACTGTCTCTTTTCGCTTCCCGAGGATGTCGTGCAGGGTCGCGTAGAAGCAGGAGCTTAACGCGCCTAACAAAAGGTCGTATGGATAAAACGCGCCGGCTTTGGAACCGAGCTCAATCACCGCGCGGTCGGTTTCAAGCGTTGACCGCTCGGGTGTATAGTTTGTGACGACTTTTAACATGGCTTCTTTTCCTGTTCCATTCGGTTGTTCTTAATATTATAGCAATCCTCGCCTAAAAAATGCCTTTCTGTATATTCATCATGATACAATCGAAGCCAGGAGGTATGATGCAGGCACTGATGTCTTTGTTACCGGATTCCTACAGCCTCCAGGTCGCGCAGATTTGGAACATGCTCGAG
>JAYFQB010000338.1:0-11556 GCA_034927385.1 Anaerolineaceae bacterium
CCAACCCCACAGTCCCCTTCGACCAGTTCTACCACACTGAAGAAACCGGAACGCAGGTGGATGTCCTAACCGGTTACGGCGGCTTTTAGCCCACCCCGTGATCGTGCCGCCTTGTGCCCCTCTGATCGTGCCGCCTGTGCCCACTGTGAAACGGATGGGTAGTCTCCCGACCGAGCACGCGATCTGACCGCAGGTCTCCATCAGTTCAATCGGTTGTTCTCGCCGTTGCCCTTCCCGACCTCGTAAGTACAGGGGAATCTCGTGTATTTGGATATATTCTTAACGCTCCAATTGGGCACACGTAGATGGAGACCTTGCGGTCAAGAACCTCGCTCGGTCGGGAGACCGGCGAGAACAAGGTAACCAGGCGGGTAACCACGGGGGGGCACCCCTACCTCTGGGAATTTAAAGGTGTAGGGGCAGACCCCTGTGTCTGCCCTGAAACAATCATAATTGAGGGCAATTTACGTTCTTCCAACCCAGAATCCATGGCGCCCTCAATCTCGCCCTACATCCATGTCGTAACCAGGCGATGTCGGAAAAAAGCAGGTTTTGCGGGGGTCCAATTCTTGCACCAGCTTTAGCTGGAAGGCAACGCGTTATGACACCCATCCTCGAGTTTCTGCCAGCCCTGTCAGTGTATCCATACGCACTGCTTTATTATGCTGTTTTGCTTGCCTCGGCGGGGTTGGCACTTTTCGCTTTCAGGCGTGCCAAGCCTGCTAATAATAGCGCGCTGCGGGGCGCTTTGTTGGTCATTTTCTTCAGCCAACTTTTCCTACTGACGCTGAGCCTGATGATTTACCAGGGTTTTCCACAGCTTAACCAGATTTTTCCAATCGCTTTCCGGGCACTGACGTTGGTGTGCATTTTATGGCTGCTACAGGCGTTAATCTGGCAGCCGGGCAAGCGGCAGGGATGGGTGATTTGGGGGTTAACGGCTGCGGTTCTGACCGCAGGGAGCATTCTCGTGCCGTTTTGGCTTCCGCTTGCCGGAACACAGAGTTTTAACGGTTCGTGGCAGGATCTAACCTGGGTTGGATTGACGCTGCTGACCATTGCGGTTGGGGCTATCATCCACTTGCGGACCGACCGTTCGGAGCGGGTTGAGGGGATACTCATCCTGGTTTTGGCGGCGATGGGCTATCTGTTTTACCTGGCGCTGCCAAACAGCGGCAGCCTGCCCACCGCGGTGATGGTGAGCCAGCTTCTTTATTATCCGCTTTTGATCAGCCTCGCATGGCAGCGCGCGGAGCCAAACCCCAACCAACAACCGGCAACCACCAGTGTTGAACGGCGTGAGCTTGCGGGTGAAGTGGCTGTGCGTATGCTGGATGTTAGCTTGCAGCGGACCAACACCCAAATCCAACGCAGCCTGACCCACAGCCTTGGGCTGTATTTGATGGCTGACCTCTGCGGCATCCTGGCGGCGGATGGCGAGAATCAGAGCCTGACGCTGCTGAATATGTATGACCTGATCCGTGAGGAGTTCCTGGGGACAATTGAGCTTCCCAAAACGGCTTTTCCGGTTTTGACCGCGCATTTTGAGGACCGCGAGGAGATGGTTTCCAATTCCCCCGCGGACCTGGCGCGGGAGAAGGCATCCCTGATGGATTTGATTGGCTACAACCAAATTGGGAATTTGCTATTTTATCCTTTGAACACGGTTGATACCGCGAGCGGGCGGGGGCTTCTCTGCCTGAGCCCGTTCACAGAACGCGCGTGGAGCCAGAAGGAGCTTGATCCGCTGCGCGTGATTGCGCCGAAGGTGAACGAGATTCTGAATGAAGCCGATGAGATCGAGCAAAGGGTGACATCGGCGCAGAAGCTGCAAACCATGCTAAACCGTGTCCAGCGGGACCGGGCACAAACCGTTGAACAGTTCCTGCAATCCCAGGATCTGCTGGCAAAGCTGCAGGAAGAGCTGCACATCAGCGGTCAGACCCATGAGTCTGAGGTGGAGATGTGGCTGGCAAGGCAGGAGTCACTTGAGGAGCAACTTGAGGACCTGCAAGCCGCGCTGCGTCAAAACGAGGCGACGATAGCCCAGGCGGATGCACTGCGGCTTGAGAAGGAACAGCTGGAGCGTTCGATGGAGCAAAACGCACGCCAGGCGCAGGGGCTGCGAGCCGCGTTGGACCAGGCGCGCGACATGCTGGACCAGATGAACAACCAATCCGAGAGCCTCGACGAGGCGCTGAAGAGCTTGTTGGCTGAAATGAAAGCGGATTTTGCGCTGAAGCAAATTCACGTCCGCCTTGAAAACACCCTGAATCGAACCCCGAACCCCGGGCACACAAGACAATTGGTGGAGCTAAGCCGCTCGCTTTTGCGAAACGCCGCGGGGGTCAGCAAAAACGGTTCTGAGGTGGTGCTGGAGGTGCTTGCATCCGAAGATTTCCCCGGGTTTGCCGAGCTGCGCGTCAGCGATGCCGGTCCTGGGCTGAAACCCGAAGAGCAAGCCGCGCTGCTCGAGAGACTCAAGGCAGGTCCGGGAGTTGGCGAACCAGAAACAGAAGCGGAAAGCTCCCTGCGGGAAGCCGCAGAGCTGGCGGAGAGTCTGGGCGGTCACTGGTGGATTCATTCCGTGCCCGACACGCTGACCATTCACCGGGTGGCGGTCCCCATCGAAAGCAAGGCGGATGCGCCTGGCAACAATCTTGCTACATCTTCCACGGGAAAGTCCTGAACTTATGCGCCTGAAAAAACACCAATCCATCACGCTCGCGGTTCTTTTTGTCATCACTCTGACGTTTATTGGCTTAATTTTTGCCGGTGTCGCGGCAGCAGCCATGGCAAACTCGGAGACTTCGCCATACCAGGTGAGCTTCAGAAATCATCAGGCAACGGCGACGCCCTACCAACCGAACTCTTTTGCGAGTATCCTCGAAGATGGAACGATCGAGCTTATTCCACAACCCGTCCTCACGCCAACCCCTGTGCCGATCATCCCGGTTGGGGAGCTGCCAGAAAACCAACTTAACATCCTTCTGCTGGGGGTGGATGACTTTGGCGCGAACAACTTCCGCACGGATGTAATCATGCTGGCTTCGATCAACCCCAAGCATAAATCCGTCAGCCTGATTTCATTCCCACGTGACCTTTACGTCACCATCCCGGGTTATTGGTCCAACCGCATCAACACCGCCTGGGCGTTGGGTGGTTTTGAACTATTGGCTCAGACCTTTGAGACGAATTTTGGCATCCGCCCGGATAATTATATGATGGTGAACTACAACGGCTTCAAGGACGTTGTCAACAGTTTGGACGGAATCGACGTGAATGTCACCGAAGAATTGCAGGACGCCTGCGAAACCGACCCCTCGGGCTGGTGCATCCTTGAGCCTGGCGAAATGCATATGGACGGGGGACAGGCGCTTTGGTACGCGCGGTCCCGCAAAACCACCAGCGATTTTGACCGCAACCGGCGGGCGCAGGACGTTGTTATGGCGATTTTCCGAAAAGCCGTCAGCCTGAACATGCTGATCAAGCTGCCCGAGCTTTATGGACTTTATCGGGAGTACGTGGACACGGATGTGCAATTGATGGATGCCTTACCACTGCTGCCGATGGCGTCATCGTTGATGAATTCGGACAATATCCACCGCTACGCGGTCACGCCGGAAATGGTGTCCAACTGGATCACCGCGGAAGGGGCGATGGTGCTGATGCCAGACTATTACGCCATTTCAGCTATGCTAAACGAAGCACTGTACCGGAACGAATAAGCGCCTTACGATAGAACTCGTGGAAAGCGCCGCCCGGCGAGGGTTTGGCGCATGCCCCACCATGCAGCAGTTTCTACATGGGGAAAACGCAGGTTACACATGTTCCGGTATCAACATCGCTCTCAATTCGGACGCTGCCTCTATGGAACTCGGCAATGTGCTTCACAATGGAAAGACCAAGACCGGTTCCACCAGTCTTTTTTGAGCGGGATTTATCGACGCGGTAAAAGCGTTCAAACACCCTGTCGAGGTGGTCATCCGGAATGCCGATGCCTGTGTCGCGGACAGTAATTTTGTATTGTTTGCTTTCCTGGACGAGCGATATTTTCACCGCACCGCCATCATGGTTGTATTTGATCGCGTTATCCAGGAGATTGTATAAAAGCTCGTCCATCATCCGCCTGTTGGCATGCACCAACAGCGGACCTTCGCCCTGGATCTCCACGGTTACATTTTTCTGTGCCGCTTTTTCGTGCAAACCCGCGGTAACTGATTTGACCAGGTCGCGTAAATCGAAGCGGGAAAAGTCCTTTGCCATTTCGCCTTCATCAAATTCGGACAGTTTGATGATGTCGTCAATGATATTGATGAGCCGGCGCGACTGAACGCTGATTTTCTCGCCGAAGCGCTGCACATCCTGCTGTTTGGTAGTGCCATCCGCGATCATTTCAGAAAGGGCTGAGATGGTCGTTAGGGGGGTTTTCAGTTCATGGGACACATTCGCGGAAAACTCTTTGCGGTGCCGTTCCGCGGCATACTGACCAGTTGCGTCCATCAGGAGGATAACCGTGCCGGCTTTGCCTTCAGCCTCGTGGACGGGGTTGAAATAGGCGTTGTAAATTCGGTCCTCTCTGCGCAAAACAGATTCCGTGCGGTGCCCCGAGCCGGATTCCCTCATTTTTTCAATGAAATCAGAATCGCGGCAGACCTCCACGATGTTCTTCCCCTGTGCCTCATCGGTGTTGAGGATCAGCAGCGCGCTGCGGTTCGCCGTGATGACCGTGCCTGTGTTGTCCAGCAGAAGCAGCCCTTCCTGCATGTTTTCGGTGATATTTTCCAGCGTGTCTTCTCGGTTTTTCAGCTCGGATACCTTTGCGGCGATTTCCTGCTTTTGGGCTTCCATCCGTTTGACAAGCGGCAGAAGCTCATCATAGTTGCCCACGTCCGGGTCATCAAGATTGATGCTGTTGATTGGGGCGGTGATGTGTTTTGTTAACCGCTTCGCGACCAGAAATGCGAGAAGCGCGGATGCCAGCAGGCAGATGATGGCGACCGGGATCAGGCGGTAAATGATGGCATAAACGCTATCGGTAGTCAATGCCAGGCGCAGGATACTTCCATCATTCAAACGGACTGCGTAATAGTAGGTGGGTTCGCGGAGGGTAGCCGAGTATCGCTCGCTTTCCCCGGAGCCGTGTTCAAGCGCGGCAATCACTTCGGGACGGGTCATGTGGTTGTCCATCTCGGAGGAATCAGCCTGATTGTCAAAAATCACGTCCCCTGATTCGCTGATCATGGTTACACGGAGGGTTTTCAGCCCTTCCTTGACCCGTGTTCCAAACTGGCGTGAGACCAGCAAGCCAAGCACCGCGAAAACCGTGACCATAAAAACAACAAGGAGGTTCATAGATCGAAGGATCCGCTTATTCATGGCAGGTTATTCTCCGATTTTATATCCGACATTGCGGATGGTTTTGATATTTTCGCCAGCGGGACCCAGCTTTTGGCGCAGCGATTTGATGTGCATGTCCACGGTGCGGCTTTCGACTTCATGGTCATAGCCCCATACCGCGTCCATCATTTTCTCGCGGCTTAGGACAATCTCCACATTGAGCAGAAGGTAGTAGAGCAGCTCAAATTCCATGAACGCCAGCGGCACATTTTCGCCGTTCGCGGTTACCGTATGCCTGTCGTTGTCGAGGGTGAGGTTTTTGTAACTTAACCTGTTCTTCTTTTTCGAGGCAGACCCAGCCCTGCGCAGGACGGCGTGGATGCGTGCCACCATTTCCGTCACGCCAAAGGGTTTCGCGATGTAATCGTCCGCGCCTGAATTTAGCCCCCGAACTTTGTCGGCTTCGCTGCCTTTTGCGGTCAACATGATCACAGGGATGCCGGCATAGCGGCTGTCAGTTCGCATTTTTTTCAGGATGGAAAGACCGTCTTCGCCCGGCAGCATGATATCCAGGAGCACAAGGTCGGGAAGCTTTTGATTCCTGGCGATGTCCTCGAAAAAATCGCTCCCCGCTCCATACCCCTCGCAGGTGAAACTTGCTGCCGCGAGGGCATAGAGGACCAACTCGCGGATATCTTCGTCGTCCTCAACGATTACAACAAATGGCATTCTTTCAGTCCTTCCTTTCGGCAAACCCGCTTATGTGTTTTCCTGTGATGGAAAAGACAACCCATTCCGCAAGGTTAACCGCATGATCCGCAATTCGCTCCAGGTATTTCGCCACCATAATCAAGTCAATCGCCTGGAGTCCGTTGGCTTTATTCTCACCGATCATGGTAATTAAATCATTTTTCACCTGATCGAACAAGCCATCCACGACATCATCGTAATCAATCACAGATTTCGCGAGCGTCAGATCTTTTTTTACATAGGCATCCAGGCTGTCTGTAACCATTTTTATAGCGGCGGTTGCCATCTGGGGAATGTGTTCCAGTTTTTTAATGTACGGTGTTTGGGAGAGATAGATGGATATTTCGGCGATGTCCGCCGCCTGGTCGCCAATTCGCTCCATGTCGGTGATCATCTTTAGCGCGGCGGAAATCAGCCGCAAGTCACTCGCAACCGGATGCTGCTGCAGCAGCAATCTCAAACAGAGGGCTTCAATATCCTTCTCCTTCTGGTCGATTTCGGCATCATAATCGATAGTTTTTTTGGCGAGTTCGGGGTCCTGCTCCTTAAGTGCTTCGATTGCCGAGGTGATGGCATATTCTATGTTGCCGCCCATTTCTATCAGCATGGTGTTGAGCAGGTCAAGTTGTTGGTCAAACCTGTTTCGTATCATCCAAACCTCCCTGTAATATAGTCTTCGCAGCGTTTATCGTTTGGCAGGGAGAAAACCTGTTCGGTTTGACCGTATTCGATTAACTCGCCCAAGAGGAAGAACGCTGTTTTATCGGATATGCGCGTTGCTTGCTGCATGTTGTGTGTGACGATCACAACCGTGTAATCATTTTTCAGTTCCACAATCAATTCCTCGATTTTGGCAGTGGAAATAGGGTCAAGCGCCGAAGTTGGTTCATCCATCAATAATACTTCAGGCTGAACCGCCAACGCCCTTGCGATGCACAGGCGCTGCTGCTGCCCGCCTGAAAGGGAAAGAGCACTTTTCTTTAATCGGTCTTTCACTTCGTCCCAAATTGCGGCATCCAGCAGCGCTTTTTCCACGATGCCGTCCAGTTTTATTCGCGACGATACGCCGTGCGTTCGGGGACCAAAGGCGATGTTATCGTACACACTCATGGGGAAAGGATTAGGTTTTTGAAACACCATACCCACCCGCTTTCGCAACCCGTTGACGTCGGGGTCCTGATAGATTTCCTTGCCGTCGAGCTGAATGCTTCCAACTATTTTGCAGCCTTCGATTAAATCATTCATTCGGTTCAGGCTTTTAAGCAGCGTGGATTTTCCGCAGCCCGAAGGACCAATCAGCGCAGTGATTTCGTTGGCACTGATGCTCATGGTAACATCCTTCAACGCTTTAAAATCGTTATACCATAGCTCCACGTGTTCCAGATTAAATTTCTCCATCATCCCTCACCCTCTGCCTATTTGTTTAGCCAACGCTGCCGATAGCGCGTTGATCCCAACCACAACCACCAGGAGAACAACGGCTGTGGCGTACGCCTGCCCGGTGTAGAGCCCCTCACGGGAAAGAGCGTACATGTGCACCGCCAGGGTTCTGCCCGACGAAAACATGGTGGGGACCTTTGCCACTGTTCCCGACGTATAGATCAGCGCCGCGGTTTCGCCCACAATCCGACCAACAGCCAGGATGACGCCGGCAAGGATGCCCGGGGCAGCCGAAGGAAGCACGATCTTAAAGACGGTGCGCAAACGCCCTGCCCCCAGCCCAAAAGAGCCTTCCCGAAATGCGTCCGGCACAGATTTCAGGCTTTCCTCTGCCGTTCGCATGATGAGCGGCAGAATCATGATCGACAAGGTAAGGGTGCCCGCGAGAAGCGAGAAGCCCCACCCCAAAGCCGTAACAAAAAACAACATGCCGAACAGCCCATATACGATGGACGGGATGCCCGAGAGCGTTTCGGCAGTGACGCGCACCAGCTTTACCAACCGGTTGCCGCGACTTGCGTATTCCACAAGATAAATTGCCGTGAACAAACCCAGCGGTACGGCAACAAGAAGAGAAAGGATGACCATAATGACCGTTGTAATCATGGCTGGCAGCAAGGATACATTTTCGGAGTTGTATTCCCACGCGAACAGAGAGAGCGAAAGGTTGGGAATCCCTTTTACGAGGATGTATCCAATCAGAAAGAGCAGCGCGGCAAAAGTCACGGCTGAAAAAAACCAGGTGAGCACGGTTAGTGACAGATCTGAAATTTTTCGTTTCATCGCGAGCCATCTTTTCGGAGGGTGGAGAAGAGCAGGTTTATCAGGAGGATAAACGCAAACAAAACCACGCCGGTTGCGATCAGAGCTTCGCGGTGGAGTTCAGCCGCGTATCCCATTTCCAGCACGATGTTGGCTGTCAGAGTGCGAACGCCTTTTAGCAGACTGTTCGGCATGATTGCCTGATTACCCGCTACCATGATTACCGCCATCGTTTCACCAATAGCCCGCCCAATGCCAAGCACGACACCCGCAAGAACGCCCGATTTTGCCGCGGGGAGTATGATGGCGAACACCGCGCGGATATGGCTTGCGCCAAGCGCCACAGCTCCGTCGTATAAGTCTTCCGGCACGGCACGGACGGCGCTTTCGGTGATGCCGATGATGGTCGGGAGAATCATGAGCCCCAGCAGGATTGAAGCAGACAGGATGCTGTTGCCGTCGCCTCCGAAGAGATTCCTGACCAGCGGCACGATTGAAACGAGGCCAAAAAAGCCATATACCACCGAAGGGATACCCGCCAGCAGGTCAACGGCTTGTTTTAGCACTTTATACAATGGTTTTGGGCAAATCTTCGCCATGAAAATCGCCGTAAAAATTCCGATGGGCACACCAACCACGATCGCCCCACCGGTCACATAAATGCTGCCGAGAATCATGGGCAGGATGCCAAACAAGGGCGGCACATCCGTTGGCGACCATTCCTCCCCCAACAGGAACTGCAGCGGACCGATTTTGGCGATAGCCGGCAGGCCGTTTGCAAACAAAAAAAGGCAGATCAGCACTACCGCCAAGATGGAGGTAAGTGCTGATACTGAAAAGACGCCTTTCATCAAGCGTTCAATGAAGCTCTGCTTAGTCAATCACAGCACTCCAGGCGCTAGCCTCACCGGTAAAGATCGCCTTTACCTGTTCGCTCGTCAGACCAGAAACAGTGTTGCGGGGGTTTACAATCACCGCGATGCCGTCGATGGCGATGGATGTTGGGTTGAGCTGTGCCAGTTCGCTTTCTTTGAGCGCGCGGCTTGCCATGCCAATATCGCAGGTGCCGTCGATTGCCGCGGTCATGCCAGCGGAAGAATCGGTCATTTGAATTTCGATGTCGGCGTTTGGATTGATGGCGATGTATGCTTCTTTTAATTTTTCCATAATCGGTGCCACGGACGAAGAAACAGCGACAACAATTTTTCCAGATGGCTTACTGCCGGAATAGGCTGCCGCGCTGCCATCAACAGGTGTATATCCTTTTGCGACGACGGTTTGACCTTCGTTGGAGAGGATGAAGTCGATAAAGTCCTGAGTGACTTCAGAGATGGTGGATTTGGTCGCGATGATAAAGGGCCGCGCGATCGGATATGTGCCGTTCTTCACGTTTTCTGCCGTGGCAGCGACACCGTCAATGGACAGCGCTTTAACATTCTCATTGAGGGATCCGAGGGACACATAACCGATGGCGTAGGTGTCGTTTTCGATATTGGTCAACATGACCCCGGTTTGGTTGGCGATGATGGCTTGTTTGGTGGTGTGGTCTTTTTCAGTTCCATCCGCCTTTACCAGGATTCCGAGGAGTTCGATGAATGCCCGGCGAGTCCCGCTTCCATCCTCACGGGAAACAACGGTGATGTTTTTGGTTGAGTCAAAGCTTGCTGTATTTTGGGTTGGGTTGTTGCTCGTGGCACACGCGGAAATAAGCGTGAGCACAGCAAGAAGGGCGAGCATTGGTGTTACAAGTTTCTTCATATTTTTTCTCCAGTTTTTTATCAAAATCGTTCGCAGTGCCGCGTTAGAACCAATCGTAATGGAGGGGAGTAAAAAGAAACCACAGCCAAATGTAAGAGATGTGTAAAGGAGTTTCACCACAGCGAAGATTTACGGCGGGAAGAAGGCGGGATGACGGTTAAAAAAAGAACGCAGCTTGCTGGCAAATTTGCCCGGCACGCCGCGTGAAGTATTGTCTTCTATTAAGGCTGGCTGGATTGACCACCCGCCCAGGCGCAGCCATTGCCCGGGGGATGAAACGGACCGAAGGCTACGGCATGTTCTCTGCCATGAGGACGTTTTGGATCGCCTCGCTGACGCGATAGGCTGTGTCGACGTTGTTCATGGTATAGAGGTGGATGCCGCGGATGTCGTTGTCGATCAGGTCCATGATCTGCTCAATTGCGTAAAAAATGCCTGCATCGCGTAATGCTTCGGGTTTGTTGGCGTATTTCGCGAACAGGCGGGAGAGTTTTTCGGGCACTTTCGCGCCGGAAAGCGCGACAGTGCGTTCGATTTGCCTTTGGCTGGTAATCGGCATAATGCCGGCAACGATTGGCACGCTGATACCCCGCGCGGTTGCCAGGTCGCGGAAGCGGTAGAACGCCTGGTTGTCGAAAAACAGTTGGCTTACGAGGTGCGTGACACCATTGTCTATTTTATGTTGGAGGTTTTGCACATCTTCATCAAGGGAGGCTGCCTGGTAGTGCCCTTCGGGGTAGCAAGCGCCAACCAGGTTGAACTCAGGCTCGCGCTTTTTGATGAATTCAGCCAGATCGCTGGCATAGCGGAAGTCATCTTTTGGGGGGATGTCGGGGCTGATGTCGCCGCGCAGGACCATCAGGTTCATAACCTGGTTCTCTTTGAGTTTTACGAGTGTGTCGATCACATCTTGTTCGGATGAGTTGACGCAGGTGATATGGGCGACGGGCTCGATATGGTAGTGGGTGCGGATCAGCGAGGCGATTTCGACGGTTTTTTCCCTCTGGGCGAGGCTGCCGCCTGCGCCGTAGGTGACGCTGATGTAATCGGCGGGTAAGCCGCGCAAGCGGAGCAGCGTGTTGTAGATCACATCGTAGGAGCTGTCTTTCTTGGGAGGGACGATCTCCAGCGAGTAGCTGACCTTTTTATGTTTGAAAATCTCAGAAATGTTCATGGTATAGCGCGGTTCTCAGGTTCTTTCGTTAGTGATGGTGCTGTTCGACGAATAATTATACATGGAATACCCCAGTGGGTCGGCGCAGGTGGTTTTATGGTCCGTGGTTCGGGGGCAAGGTGACAGCAGGGGTAAAATTTACTCAAGCCTGAGCTCAGAACCCTCATCCATCCTACCGATCTGGGTGCTTTAAATAGGCTCGCGGGAGCTACTTCTTGCCCTAAGGCGTAATGCGCGGGTTGACAAACCCACAATACAGGACTAAACTTCAGGTTCAATCATTTGACTATACGAAACGGCGAGGGCATCATGAGCACACAATCCGAAGGCGG
>JAYFQB010000201.1:0-4114 GCA_034927385.1 Anaerolineaceae bacterium
TTATCGGGCTCACCGATGAACTCGGGGCTGGCGTTCGTGCCAAATCGCAGGATGACTTCCTTGCACTTGGTCTGCTGCTTAAGTCGTTCTATATTGGCAATCTGAAGCCTTCAGATAAGTCCGCCAAAGAACTGCGCGAGATGGGCATGCTCGACATGCAAACATACACCCAGCTTCAGGCTGCGGATGCCATGCGCGACGCCGCCCAAAACCCGTCCGGCGGGGCTGGTTTAACTGCTGGAATTGGCGCAGGCATGGGCATCGGGAATGTCCTTTCCGGATCGCTTGCGGGCATGACCCAGGGGCAATCTCAAACCCAACCGACCACTCCATCCGCTTCCAATGTCATGCCTGATATTATGACCCCATCCGAAGCTGCCGGCTTCCTGAAGGTCTCCGAGGAAGATGTTGTCGCCGCAATTAACGCTGGTGATCTGAAAGCCCGCAAGATCGGCAGCGCCTATCGCATCAGCAAAGATGCCCTACAGGATTACCTGCGCGGTTGATTTTATAAATCGGTTCAAAAAAAGGTTGGCACAAATGCCAACCTTTTTTTCTACCCGATCGCTTTACGGATTAACTCCCGTATCCTCTCCTCAACCTCCGCGGTCAGTTCAACCAAGGCATATGACGATGGCCAGAATGAGCCCTCATCCAGTTTTGCGGAATCACTGAAGCCCAACGTGTTATACCTGGTTCCAAAGCGCTGCGCGCTCTGGAAGAAAACAAGAACTTTTCCATCAAGCTGAAATGCCGGCATCCCGTACCAGGTTTTTGGGTATAAGGAGGGAAACTCCTCTTTCACTATTTGGTAAATTTTTTCAGCAATTTTTCGGTCGTGCTCTGCCATCCCCGCTATCTTCCCCAACACCACTTGTTCATCAGCAGACCTGGACTTCGTTGCCTTTTCTTCTTTTAGCTCTTTAGCCCGTTCTTTCATAGCGGCTTTTTCAGCATCGGACCATCCGGAATCCGCAGCTTTTTTGGGTTTAGAATTTTTCTCAACCATATTTACCTCTCTTTATCGCATTCTACTCAGCTATTTCATTGAGGTAAAAAATTTGTATAGGTTTTCTTCAGTGATAAAACAGTTGTTGGTTAAACACAAAAGGCATTCCAACAGTTGGAATGCCTTTGTACATGTGTAAACGGGACTTACTTTTTGCTTGCTTCGATAGCTTTGACAGCATCGCCAACGGAGTGGATATTTCGAGCGTCCTCATCGGAGATATTGATGTCGAATTTTTCGCAAAACCCATCAATCAGGAAGAATTGATCCATCGAGTCAGCTTTTAGATCCTCGATGAAACGGGTATCCATGGTGATAGCATCTCCATCAATTTTCAGTACATCCATTACGACAGCTTTGACAGTATCGAAGATTTCGTTTTGTTCCATTTTTTCCTCTATCGTTATAATTACCTAACTTTACCATTTGTGTTTGACATTTTAAGTAGCTTCTACTATAACACCATATGATGAAAAAAGATGCGAGCCTTCCACAAAGAAAAGATGACCACCTGAAGATAACCCTTGAGGAGGACGTCCAATCCTCGATCTCAACAGGCTTTGACCAACTCAGGCTTAACCATAAAGCACTGCCTGAATTAGATTTTGATAGCATTGATCTTTCTTTGTCCCTTTTCAACAAACAGCTGGCAGCGCCGATTCTGATCTCTTCGATGACCGGCGGCAGCACGAAAGGCGCAGCCTTTAACCGCACGCTCGCCTTGGCTGCGGAACAATCTGGAATCGCGATGGCGGTTGGTTCCCAGCGTGCCGCGATTGAGCACCCAGAACAGTCCGAGTCCTTTAGAATACGAAAATACGCCCCAAAAACGCTCCTCTTTTCAAATCTGGGAGCTGTACAGCTTAATTATGGCTATGGCGTTGAAGAATGCAAAAAAGCTGTGGATATGCTTGAAGCGGATGGTCTCTATCTGCATCTCAATCCGCTCCAGGAAGCGCTTCAACCTGAAGGCAACCATGATTTTTCTGATTTATTGCGCAAAATTGAACCGATCTGTCGGGCACTGTCTGTCCCTGTGCTCGTCAAGGAAGTCGGCTGGGGCATAGACCTGGATACCGCTCGTAAACTTCTGGAAGTCGGCGTGGCTGTAATTGATGTTGCCGGCGCCGGCGGCACTTCCTGGGCGAAAGTCGAGATGCATCGTCAGCCTAACCCCCTGAAAGCCGCTGTCAACGCGGCATTTGGTTCCTGGGGTATCCCAACCGCTCAGAACCTGCTCGAGCTGCAAAAACTGGAAGGCAATCCGATGATTTTTGCTTCCGGCGGTTTACGTGATGGTGTCGATCTGGCAAAAGCCCTGGCGCTTGGGGCTAAGCTTGGTGGGTTTGCCCGGAAATTCCTTACTGCTGCTAACTCAGGCGAAACAGAAGTGATCCGCACGATTGAAATCATCAAGGCTCAGCTCAAAGTGGCCATGTTTGCCTGTGGGGTTGGCGAGCTTAAACAGTGGAACATGAGCTGCCTGGAAGAGGCTTAAGCTCTATGAACAGCAGCTCATCCCTGAAAAATCTGTTTGAACAGTCCCTCAACCAACTTGTGCTTGAACGCATTCCTAACCGCCTGCCTGGGCTGCGCGAGATGGTAAGCTACCACTTCGGTTGGAACGATCCCGCTAACAGGTTTGGAAAGCGCCTTAGACCCATGCTGATGCTGACCACCAGCCAGCTTTTTTCAGATAACGCGATTGCACTTATGCCTGCCGCTGTGGCAATGGAAGTGCTCCACAATTACACGCTGGTTCATGATGACATTGAGGACCAGGGGCAAACCCGGCATGGGCGTGACTGCCTGTGGCGTAAGTACGGTCTGGCTCAGGCGCTTAACACCGGAGATTTCTTGTCCACATTGGCTCTCGATATTTTTCATGACGTTGCAAAGAGTGTTTCTTTGGAGCAATTTTCCCTCGCCTACGCAGCCTTTCGCGAGGCGGCTTTGGGCGTCCTGCGCGGGCAATACATGGATATCCACTTCGAAACTGAAAAGTTCGTTTCTCTGGATCAATACCTTGAGATGATCCGCCTGAAAACAGCCTGCCTCATATCAGCCTCCATCCAAATTGGGGGAATATTAGCAGGCGCGGATGATGAAACAAAGCTTCTTTTGCAGGAAATTGGTGAACACGCGGGTTTGGCATTTCAAATTCAGGATGATTACCTCGGTATTTGGGGCAACGCCGAAAGCACAGGAAAGTCCAATCTGACTGACCTGACAACCCGCAAGAAGACATATCCAGTCCTGCTAGGCTTGGCAGAATGCCCACCCTTCCGGGCAGCCTGGGAAGGAAATTCAGAAATTACTGACGAGATTGCCAGTAAGATGGCAGTCTTGTTGTCAGAAGGTGGGATACATGAGAAAACTGGCGAAGCGGTGCTGGATCACGTCCGCGCCATTAAGGATTGTCAGGAAAAGCTTGCCAACCTTACGATTAGCAGCAGCATGGAATTTTGGAACCTGTTGGAATCAGCTTTCAGTCCGACGTATGCTTTTTCTTCGATGCCGAAAACTCGGATTTAGCCCGCCAACTTGCAACTATCAATCCGAATCCAATCCAATAATACGGCAGCCCAAACGTGTCCAGACTAAATCCTTCCACGATCATTGCAATCACAAGGAGCTGACCAGCCAAGCCCAGTGCCTTGAAAAGCCCTGAATTTTTTCGCTGCTCCACGCTTTTGGCATCGCGCCAATGCATTACAAGCCAGGAAACAAAAACCGAAAATCCAACGATTCCAGTTTCCGAAAGCAACCTCACCCACAGATTTTTGGCATTGGGAATGAAGCTGTCATAAAGCATTACCGAAAGCGTTTCGGGTAATTGGTAACCAAAACTCGTCATAGTCTCGGGATAGTAATATCCGGCGATGCCGAGCCCGCTTCCAAAAACCGGAAATTTAATGTAAACGTTGTAGGCTGTTTGCCAGTAGGTTATTCTTTCCGCGATACTCAAACGGCTCGCCCAACCCATTATTCCGTGTTGTTGGAGCAGCTCAAGGTTAAATAACTGCTGCATGCGCGGCTCGAGCCGGGTCATAATCCACCCAGCAGACAAGACCAATAAGAGCAAGATAATTAGGATCAGAAGCC
>JAYFQB010000052.1:0-16103 GCA_034927385.1 Anaerolineaceae bacterium
GATCGGAATCTTTGGGGTCATTCGGCACCCTTCGCGGCGACATGCCGCTTTTTAAGTTTGTTTTTAATGCTGATGGCATAGAGCACCAGCCCAATGATGGTTACGAGATAAGGAATCACCGATACCAGGTAGCTGGACACGCCCTGCATGCCCGAAACCTTCGTGCGCAGAGCCTGTGCCAGACCAAACAAGAGCGAAGAAAGCATCGTGCCGAGCGGCTCCCCGCGCCCCATGGCTGTTGCCGCCAGAGCGATAAATCCGCGCCCGGCAACCATGCCCGAGTTCCAACCCTGGGAATAGTACATGGACATAAACGCCCCGCCCAAGCCAGCCATCGCGCCGGAAAGTCCGATAGCGATGTATTGGATTTTTTGCACGGAAACGCCAATCGAAGTGGCAGCATCAGGGTTTTCTCCCACTGCGCGGATGTTCAACCCGAGCGGGGTTTTGTAGAGCAGAACCCAGATAAGCCAAACCAGCAGGAATGCCAGATAGGTCAGCACGGAATGACCGGAGATGACTTGCCCCAGGTAGGGGATGGATTTAATCAAAGGAATACTGACAGTCGGAATAAGCAGTTCCCGCGTGACCAGTGAGCCTGTGTTTCCTTTCATTCCTGTGAACATGTTGAGCAGGAAGATGGTTCCTCCCGCGCCTAACATGTTTACCGCGATTCCACCCAGGATGATGTCCGTCTTCATTCTGAACGCAAAGAAGCCGATCATCAGAGCCAGTAAAACCCCGACAAGCACGGCTCCAAGCACGCCAACCAGCCAGGACTGAGTCCAATAGCCAAACAACACACCGAAGAGGGCGGATATCATCATGATACCTTCGAGACCGATGTTGACCACTCCCGCCTTCTCCGCGATGACCGCGCCAAGTGCCGCAAAGAGGATTGGCGCTGTGATGCGAATCACGCTATAGAGGAAGTCGGCATTAAAAATCGATACCAGAAGATCACCAATCATGAGTTGCTCCCTCCTTGGCTCGCTGCAGCTTCCTGCAAAGCCAGATCACGCTGGGCGTTTCGGACGACAATTCGCTGGCGGTATTTCGCCAGGAACTGCTCAGCCGCAAAGAACAGGAAGATCGCCGCCTGGATGATGTCGATCATCTCAGAAGGCACGTCACTGTACGTTGACATCAAAACGCAGCCTTTGTTCAGGTAGGCAATGAAAAAAGCCGCGAATGGGACAAAGATCGGGTTGTTCTTCGCCAAAATCGCGATGGTGATGCCCAACCAGCCATACCCCGGCAGTTCGCGCCAGAGGAAGGTGTTAAACCGTCCAAGCACCTCGATACTTCCTCCCATCCCCGCGAGAACACCGCCGATAACTTGCGACAGGATGATGATTGAACCCACTTGCATGCCCGAATATTTCGCGAAGGATTGGTTGATGCCAATCATGCGGATGGCATAGCCCCATTTGGTGCGGTACATAAAGAGGGCGATGATGACCACAAAAACCAGCGCGATCACAAATCCCCATGTCAGCTTGGTGCCATTCGCCACAATCTCAGGAATCTTCGCTGACTCCAGGAAGGGGAAGGTTTGTGTGGCGCCTTTGCTGCGGTCCGCGAAAACAAAGTTGAGGAAGTGCAGGATGACGAACATGACAACATAGTTCATCATCAGCGAAGTCACCATCTCGCTCGCCCCCAGCTTCACCTTAAGCACAGCCGGAATGAGCATTATCAGCCCCCCGGCAACCGCACCAGCCAAAACGCACACCACCTGATGGAGACCAGTATTGAGATTCAGATAAATCCCGAGCAAAGCGCCAACAAAGCCGCCCAGCATGATCGCGCCCTCCCCCGCCAGGTTAAACTGGTTGGCAGAGAACATGACGCAAACCGCAAGTCCCGAAAAGATGGTTGGAATCATGGCGGCTAAAATCGTCAGAAAGCTGATGGTGTTAAACTCATTGCCGGTGGCTTTAAAGCTGACCACAGGTCCCAGAAGCATATACTTCAGGGCGGTAAGGGGTTCATCCGAGGAAAGAAAAATGAAAATTGCAGCCACCGCCAACGCCAATAGAATGGCTGCCAGACCGCGGAGCAAACTAAACAACAATAATCTTCGATCATTCATAGCACACCCTCGCGATTTCCTCATCAGTTTGACGATTCAAACCGAGCATATATTCGCCCATGGTTACATCTTCCAGTTGGTTTGAGTCTTCGAAATACGCAACAATCTTCCCGCCGTACATGACAATAAGGCTGTCGCTTAGTTCAATTACCTCGTTCAGATCAGCCGAAACCAGCAGCACCGCGGCTCCATTCCGGCTGAGCTCGACGATCTCGTTTCGGATGAATTCGGTGGCACCCACATCAATACCGCGGGTAGGCTGGTCGGCAATCAGTAAAGTGGGTTTGCTTGAAAGCTCTCGAGCAACCACAACCTTTTGGATGTTTCCGCCAGAGAGCATTTTTACCTGCTGTTGATGAGACTTCGCCAAAATCCGATAGTCAATAATCAGATTGTTACTTTCCTGGTGAATCTCTGGCATATTAAACAGCGGACCCTTGTTGAACCGTTTGTCAGTAAATCGGTCCGATATGACGTTCTCTTCGATGCTGGCGATATCGGCAATGCCGTAGATCATACGGTCTTCGGGCACCAGGGAAACCCCTTTTTTCCGGATTTTTTCCTGCGGCTGGTTGAGGGTTGACTGCCCACAGACCGTGACCGTGCCGCCATCGGGCTCATTGAGATTGAAGAGCATCTCAACCAACTCGCGCTGCCCGTTACCCTCGACACCGGCAATCCCCAAAATCTCGCCTCTTCGAACTGAGAACGAAACTTTGTCGAGCATCTTTTTATTCCAGCGGTTCGTGTATTCCAAATCGCGGACTTTCAACACAGTTTCCGTCGGTTTGGACTTGTCTTTCACTACTTTCAACACGACATCCCGTCCGACCATCAAGCGAGAGATCTCGTTTTCGCTTATGTCGGCTGTGTTATACACTCCCATCGACCTGCCGCCTCGCATAATCGTGAGCCGGTCGGTAATTTGCTTGATTTCTTTCAGCTTGTGGGAGATGAACACAATTGTGAAGCCGTGATCCTTCAGGGCTATGAGTTCTTTAAACAACTCTGAGGTTTCCTGCGTGGTCAGGACAGCAGTTGGTTCATCCAGGATGAGGATCTTCGCTCCTCGAACCAGGGCTTTAAGAATTTCCACCTTTTGCTTCATGCCGACTGGAATATCCATAACCTTGGCGTTTGGGTCAATGCGCAGGTTATAGCGGGCGGCGTTCTCCTCAGCGATTTGAACTGCTTTCTTATAATCAATAAGCAGGTGCGACTTATCGGTCGGTGCCATGCCCAAAACGATATTTTCAGCGACAGTCAGGCTGGGGACCAGCATAAAGTGCTGGTGTACCATGCCGATTCCGAGTGAGATAGCTTTGCTGGGTGAAGTGATTGCCACCGGTTGACCATTAATCAGGATCTCCCCGCTTGTGGGTTCTTCAAGACCAAACAGGATCTTCATCAGCGTAGACTTGCCCGCGCCGTTTTCTCCCATGATGGCATGAATTTCGCCCCTTCTCAAGAAAAAATCCACATTTTTGTTGGCGGCAATTCCATTGGGATATACCTTACTAATCCCTCTCATCTGGACAACAAAATCTTCTTGTTCCACAATTACATTTTGTTCCATAGGTAGGCATCCTTATTGGAGCTATTATGAATCGAGGGGAGCTAAGTGATCAGCTCCCCTCGATTGAAGATTTAAGACATGACGCTCTCAGACAAAATTATGGCTGGAGTGAGTCCCGCAGAGTCACAACCGCATTGGTGGTATCGCCAATAGCAGTCGGGACAATAATTTTGCCGGCAACGATGTCAGCCTGGGCTGCCAAAACAGCATCCTGAACGGCTTGGGGGGCAAATTTGGCAAAGTTTTTATCAATCACAATGCCCACACCACCTTCGGGGATACCAAGGCGAACTTCCTGACCCCAGTAAGTACGGCCAGCGTCCCATTCGTCAAACAGCCAGACGATTGATTTGCCAACATTTTTCAAGCCAGAGGTCAGCGTGATTGCAGCTTGATCGGCGGGTAAGGTCAGTTCCTGATCAGAGTCAACGCCCACGAACCAGGCTTTGCCCGATTCGAGCGCGGCTTCAGCGGCGCCGTTGCCTGAGAGACCGGCTACACCCCAAAGGATGTCGGCGTTTTTATCGTTGATCATGGAGAGTCCCATTTCCTTGGCGGTAGCGGTGTCAACGTAGCTGTTAACATAGCGGGTGTCCACTTTGATTTCGGGGTTGGCAGCTTGCGCGCCAAGCAGGAAACCATAGAGGAAGTCGTTGATCACAGGGCTGTCGATGCCGCCCACGAAACCAACCACAGCTTCGGGGTTGATCTTCTCGACGCCGGTTTCGGTGGTCATCTTGCCAACGAAGGTGCCGATCAGGTAGCCCATGTCATTCTGCTTGTAGGTGATGTTGACAACGTTCTGGTTGACGCCAACATAGGTGTTGTCATCGTAGATCAGGAATTTCTGATCAGGATAACTGGTGGCTGCTTCCTTCAGATAGTCAGGCATTTGATAGGTACCGCAGATGATGAGGTCATACTCACCGCTGCTGGCAACCTCGTTCAGGGTTTCGAGCCATTTTGGCTGGTCCTGATCGGTGCCGCCCATTTCAATAGACTTGTAGTTGATGCGTCCGGCATCGGCTAGTTCCTTCAGACCGGATTCAGCCGCATCAAAGAATGATTTGTCACCAAGGTTACCATTAACAAGGTTGACAACGTTGTAAACCTTGCCTTCCGGGGCGACCGGAGCTGGGGTTTCTGCTGCCTTTTGCGTGCAGCCCACCATGGATAGCGCCATGGTTGCGACAAGAACGAACATCATGAACTTCTTCATTTTTTTCTCCTTTTGGGTGTTGATGCAAGGATTTTGCATGGAGTAATTCTATGGGTAGAGGGATTTTTTGTCAATATGCATAATTTGTGACTCAAGATTGCCGCAAGAGCAAAAACGGCAGATTCACCAGGTTGCGGCGGACGCATAAGACCATACTTTCTCGGTTTGTTAACCTTTCGGTGGTTTTAATGCCTGTCGATACAATGTTCCATACTAACTCCAAATCAGGTTCATCTTTTTTAACATTTCAACCATCCATTGTCGAAAGGGTTTGAACCCCACAAAAGGTTTTGCATGAAAAATAACTTTCTCAGTTTTTCGGGTAAACTTTACAGGTAGCTAATCTGCCCGCCAGTTTGGCAGATAACCCATGGAGCTTGGGTTAGTACCCATCCGATCAGAAATCGAACAGGAGTGAGTATGAAAACCATCGTAGCTGGTGCTTTGGGGGAATGTGTTCACGTCGCAGGGGTAACAAATTTTCTTAGGCTCGCGGAGTTAGCCGGTTGGAAAACTGTCTTTCTCGGTCCTTCCGTGCCTGTCAATGACTTTATCGAGGCTGCCATCCGCGAAAAAGCCGACCTGGTAGGTGTGTCTTACCGGCTCACGCCCGAGACCGGTGAGCGTCTTTTGGCTGAGTTTGCCGAAGCTGCCGCCGACTTGCACGAGCAAGGGGTTCGCTTCACTTTCGGCGGCACCCCTCCGGTCAGCCGCAAAGCTGAATCTTTGAAGGATTTTTTTGACCAGATTTTCGACGGAAGCCAAAGCCGCGAAGAAATTCTTGCATACCTGCGGGGGGAAGACCTCCAGGCAACCGGGGCGTTCACCTTCCCTCAGAGCACAATCGAACGCATCCGCTGGAAGCAGCCTTATCCACTTTTGCGGCACCATTTTGGGCTGCCAACCATGCAAGCCAGCCTGGAAGGAATTCGGGAGATTGCCGAAGCCAAAGCGCTGGACGTAATCTCGCTTGGGATCGACCAGGACGCACAGGAAAATTTTTTCCATCCCGAGAGGCAAAACCCACGTGCCACAGGCGCCGGCGGGGTACCTGTCCGCAGCGCGGAAGACTACCGCCAGCTCTATCAGGCATCCCGCGCGGGGAATTTCCCACTGATGCGCACGTATTCCGGCACGGATGACTTTATCCGCCTGGCAGAAATGTACGTTGATACCATTAATATTGCCTGGTGTGCCATTCCGCTTTTCTGGTTTAACCTAATGGACGGACGGGGACCGCTCACCCTTGAAGAGTCCATTCGAGACCATCAGCAGGTGATGGCATGGTATGGCGAACGCGGCATCCCTGTGGAACTAAACGAACCTCACCACTGGGGCATGCGCGACGCGCCAGACGTGGTCTTTGTGACCTCGGCTTACCTCGCCGCCTACAACGCGAAGGCGTTTGGCGTGCGGGATTACATCGCCCAATTGATGTTTAACAGTCCCCCAAATCTCTCGGATGCCATGGATCTGGCAAAAATGCTGGCAATCCTCGAAATGATTGCCCCGCTGGAAGATGAGACTTTCCATATCTGGCGCCAAACCCGTACTGGTCTGCTTAGTTACCCCCTGGAAGATAATGCCGCCCGCGCCCATTTGGCTACGAGCATCTATCTGCAAATGGCGCTGCACCCGCATATTATCCATATCGTGGGACATACCGAAGCTGACCATGCCGCAACCGCGCCGGATGTTATCGCCGCCAGCCTTGCAGCCCAGCGCAGCATCGAAAACGCCCTGGCTGGTCAACCGGATATGACTGTGGACCCCCAGGTCCAGGCTCGCAAGAAACACCTGATTGAACAGACTCAAATAACGCTTCAAGCAATCCGAAACCTCGCTGATAAAAGCGTGGAAGACCCCCTTACCGATGCGGTAACGCTTACAAAGGCGGTCAACGTCGGCGTTTTGGACGCGCCTCAACTAAAAAACAATCCCTTCGCTCCTGGTACTATTCGCACGCGCGTTTTGGATGGCGCCTGCGAAGCCGTTGATGAAAACGGGGAAAGCATCAGTGAACGGGATCGTCTGCAAGCTAACCTATAAGGAGTAACAATGAGCAAAGAATTTGTGTTTGGCGTAATCGGGGCTGGCAACGGCGGAAAAGCTATGGCAGCTTATCTGGCATTGTTGGGAAAGAAAGTGCTGCTTTATAACCGCACGTTTTCGCATGTGGAAGTAATTGCCGAAAGAGGAGGAATTGACCTTTTGAACCCTGGTGGGTTGGAAGGCTTTGGCAAGCTGGAAATGGTAACCGAAAATATTGGCGAATTTCTGGCAAATTCACAGGTGATCATGGTTGTCACACCTTCAACCGCCCACAGGGATATTGCCCTGGCGGCCACGCCTTACCTGCGCGATGACCACATCATCATCATGCACCCCGGCAGAACCGGCGGCTCGCTGGAGTTTGCGGAGACGCTTCGCCAGAACGGCTGTACAGCCAATCCGATCATCTCTGAAGCCGAAACTTTCATTTTTGCCAGCCGGTCCGAGGGACCAAGCCTGGCACGAATTTTCCGCATCAAAGAATCCGTTCCGATGGCGGCGCTGCCCGCAAACCGCACCGGAGAAGCCCTGGACGCAATCCGGACCGCTTTTCCGCAGTACATCAATGGAGGAAACGTCCTGATGACCGGCTTGAACAACATGGGGGCGGTTTTCCATCCCGCGTTGACCATGCTCAACTCCGGCTGGATTGAAGCTACCCATGGAAATTTCGAGTTCTACGTGGACGGCGTCACGCCTTCTGTGGCGAAAGTCCTCGAAGTGATCGACCGAGAGCGGGTGACCGTTGCATCCGCCCTGGGGCTGCGGGCACGCACGGGCATGGAATGGCTCGAACTGGCATATAACGCCCGCGGAGAAAACCTCTATGAAGCCATGCACAACCAGACGGGTTATTACGGCATCAAAGCCCCCGCGACCCTGAACCACCGCTATATCTTCGAGGAAGTACCCATGAGCCTGGTGCCGATTGCTTCGATTGGCGAACGCTACGGCGTCTCGGTCAATTGCATCCGCAGCATCATCAGTCTAGGCTGTATCCTGCACAACACGGATGACTGGCGCAAGGGCAGGACCGTTGAAAAGCTCGGCATAAAAGAGCTCAGCGTCGGTGAGCTGACCCACTTTGTGGAAACCGGCGAACGGGATTAGCCCCCGAAGGCTAATCCCTCCTTTCACGCGATAAACGGATAACATCAACGTATGAATAACGCCCTCGACTTGTTGGAGCGGGATTACGCCCTCAATTACCCGCTGATCTATGCCCTGAAACACGGAGCCGAGCTGATTGGCGCTAATGAGAACGGCGTGGCGGTGTATCGCTCACGCCCTGATTTTATGCTGTTGGCAGGTCCCAATCCGCTTGACCTGGTAAGGAACCTTCCCCAACCCGATCTGATCGAGATCTGCGGCGGACAGAAGGCCAAAGCAGTGGCAGCTCACTTTGGGCTCGAGGGAAGCATGGAATGTTTTCAGTTCTATTACCCACACCCTGCCATTCAATCCGATCTGCAGCTTGAGCCTGCCGCGCTGCCGGACCTGGGCTTCATCCTGGCGCATTATGACCGCCTGGAACCGGATGAAATGGAGCAGGCTATCTTTGAGAACCGCCTGTTCATTTTGCGTGATGGCGGTGGTCCTTTCGCGTTTATTGGCTTGCATGATGACTTTTCGATGGGGATGCTTTTCATTTTGCCGGAATACCGCCGGAAAGGCTGGGCTGAACGGCTCGAACGCGCACTGACCGCCAGAGTACTCGAGATGGGTGAACTGCCTTATGGGCATGTTTTCATCGACAATGAAAACTCCCTGCGCCTGCAGGAAAAACTCGGTTTCACCCGCTGCAGCGATACGGTTTTCTGGATGTGGAAGGGAGAGTAGCATCGCATCGGCAGAAAACCACATTTCTTTTGCGTATCTTCTTGAAAAAATGAGAGGCTGCTGGGAAACCCAGCAGCCTGTACTTTTTGGTTGACTTTTCTCTTACCGATCGTGTTATGGCTCGGGAGCCAGCGCAAACGCCTTGGGAATAGCCCAGGCATCCAGCCAATAAGCCTGTGTGTAGCCGTCATAGGCTGTTGAATATACTGCCAGGGTTGCCGCAAACGCGGCTTGCGGACAGTTGGAACCATTAGCGTTCAACAGGTTTGCAACCCCTAATTCTTTGCTAAAGTGACTGTCCGCCGAACGGCTAAAACCATTAACGGGATAAGCCCCAGGGGTAAGGTCGTGTACCGGCAGGCAGGCATAGGAGGGAGAAACGAAGTTCCAGCCCAGTGTGGCATCCGGAACATAGCCGGAACTGCCTTTTACCACCCAGAACGTAAACACGGCATTATCAAATGCTTGCCGGGCAAGGAAGCGCAGGTGCGCTTTTGAGTTTGCGAACGATTTGAAGAACAGGAATCCACACGGACCAGACAAAGCGCTGGGCTTTTCGACAATATATGGTTCATCGATCACTGCTTCGCAGGGTGTGTTATCCACGAAGAGGGTCATGATGTACCCAACGGTGTTCCCGGAGGTATCTTTGATCAGGTTGGCTGTAGGAGCAAGAATTTCCGTCATGCCGGTCGGGGGAACAAAAGGAGCAGGATTATTGGTCACATACGCCTCAATATTCCACCCGCTTCCGCCCGTGTTATTCCAGTGCACAAGGTTGCCGCTGCTGTCAAACAACTCCAACTTAATTTCATACTGACCAACCGCGGGGGTTGTGCCATCAGATTCCTTCAGGTTAGCGGTATCAAAGTATGCCCACGCAAGGTCGACATGCTCATTCATTACCGAGTCATACCAGATGCCGATTGATGGGAAGTTTGGCTGGATCTTAAATAAATTATCCGCGCCAAAAGGACCCATTTTTTCATACTTATATTGCGTTTCAAAGTGCCACACCGGAAATGGGACAAAAACTTTGATCTCGTATGGGCGATGGACTTCCCGTAACATGGTATGCCAGGTATCGGCGACAGATGTTGTCCCATCACCTTTAGTCTTCCGGCGATAGGACCAGCGATATTGGGTAACGCCGAGGCTGATCAGATTGCTCCGGCTCATATCCAGGCGCAGTTCGAGCGAACCAGCCAGGGGTTCTCCGGCGGTCGTCTTTCCCTTGCTCGGGCCAGATGTTTTCTGGATCTCACTCATGCTCAGCCCATTGCCGATGGTCTTAACAAGCACCTTCAGATCAGGCAGGTCGGGATTCGGTTCGCACCACGGAACACCGGGAACGGTTACAGGCAGGATAACTTCCGTGCCGCACACATAGTTCCAGTACGTATGGCAACAAATCGGTTTTGGTTCGTAGACCGTGGTCCATGTGCCGCCAATAGGATATTCCACCCAGAAATAGAGATCGGGTTTATCTCCCACACAGCGGTACCAGATGGTGGTTTCAAAACCATCACAATCGGTCACTACCGTCGCGATCTCATCCCAGAGGCAAATATAGGGATGCAGCCAAGGCCACCAGCAGAAGTACGGCAGGATCATAGGATGGAGTTTTAACAATGCCGAGCTTATCTCAGTGACCGAATCAGACTTAAGCTGCTTTAAGATCTCCCTGGGGACGGTATCAATCAACAACGGGAGAGCCTTCTCGTTTGAGGTTTTGGTTGTTTTGCGGGCAGGTTTAGCCGGCGCCTGCATAGTGAGCATCCTGGGCGTGACATACTCCATGCGCGGCGGCTCAGGTTGGGGGGCAAACCAGCTGATTTGGTAATCGGGGCCCCCCGGGGTAACGTTTAGGCGGTAGGCAGTTTCCTGGTTGCCGGGAAGCTGCATAGGCATCACGCGTTCACCTTCCAACTCACGCGCTTCTTTATCCATCGGGAAGAACCGGCAAGGATCCGGTGGTGGAGGCGGCCAGGGGAATTTGATAATCGGAGGTTTCGGAAGGACCTTGTATTTTTCCCAATCCTTGATCAATTCGTCGCGGAAGCGGATCAATACTTCTTTGGGGAAACGCGGGAGCAGCAGGTAGAGCTTGTCAACTTCGCAAATGTGGACTTTTGCCCCACTAACGGGTTTATTAACTACTGTCCCATTGATAATGATCGGACGCACCACCTTGCCTTTGACCTTGCATGGGCAAAGCAGCCACAATTTGATTTTCTCAATCGGGATGGGATACAGCTTGAGTTTTCCTCTGGTAGGATCCAGCTCAAAACGTGGTTCAAACGCCCCACCTGACTTTAAACCTTCAATTGTTGGTTTTCTTTTTGATGGGAGAACTGGTGATATGAGGATCTTGATGTCCTTTACTTGCAGGACCTCAAGTGGGAGACTGGCTTTTCCATCCTTTACTTTTGAGGATTTCAAGAACTTTCCAGCGGGGTCAAAGACATGGACCACGAGGTCCAGGTCTTGCTCCGGCTTTTTTTCAAACTCGACAGGAACTTCAACTGTGCTCATGTGCATACTCCTTTCTTTGGTATGTGAGCTTCTAATCTGATACCAGGACCAGCCTGAAAAGGCTGTTCTTTTCTGGGAAGGGATCAGTTGAATTGGACTTGGGTGTCACAGACACGAAGGGATAGAAAGAAGTTACCATTAATAGTATAGGAAATTTATACTATTAAAGCAATAGATCAAACTATTTTTATGAGAATCCGGGGTTTACATCCGATTGGATGGAATAAAGAAAACGCGGTCTTTAAACCGCGTTTTCTATGTTTATGGAATGAACATTAATCTTCCAAAACGTACATGGCAACCTCGTTGGTTTCGCGGTTGGTCGCGACAATCAGGCGTTTGCCATCCTCTTCAAAATAAGTGACATTAGCAGGGCCTCTGTCGCTATCCAATAGCTGGAAGTGATATTTCCCGGCTTCGTGATCCCAGGTGAGAGCCAACAGTTCTCTTCTGCCTTTGCGGTTGCCCAAAAGGATAGTGGGCTTGTGGTTAATCTGCCCCGACCAAATCGCGTGCAAAAACTCAACGGGCTCTGGATTAGCGTAATCCAACTCGTATTTACCGTCGACCATACGCCAGATGCGAAGGATGTCGCCGTGGAAAGGAGCAAAAGTTAACAATTCCGGCAGCCCATCCCCATCCAAATCAATCAAAGTCCCATCACTGCAAGCTTCATCCAGCAATTTTTCCAGCTTCCATGCAGACTGCCCGGGGTTCGGCGGGGTGATTTTAAAGACACCGTTTTCGGCGCTGATCAGCGAGAATGGACGCCCATTTTCGTAGCAGCGGTAATAGCCGTGATTTTTCGTCAGACCTTCTGCCAGGACGGTCAAATCGAGCCTGGCGTCCTCAGCCAACAGGTCTTCGGGCAGCTCCGCGATAAAGACTTTGCCCGGGTGGGTCCAGTCTTCCTTGTATTCATGCCCGGATTTAAGCGTGCAGGCGATCAGGTAGTTCTTTTCGGGGGTGACCAACACGTCAAAACGGTGGACGAACGGCAGCTCAGCAACGGTTTTAACCTGCCATTTGCCATCCAAAATGTAAGCCAGCACGATCCTTGCCTTCAGTGAATCATTTGGTCCGTAAAATTCCTGGGTGGAAAGGAATTGATCTGTTTTACCTGGCACGGGCACGAGGGACATCACCCCGCCCGGATCCTGCCAGATTTGTTCCACCAACTTGCCTTCCAGATTAAAGAAGAAGCACCCGCCAGCTTTTTCAGTGGCAACCAGGAAGCCTTTGGTGCCTCTCAGCGTGATTGGGCAAACTGAATAGCATTTTTCGATCTCGGCAATAGAATGCCTGGTAAATTTGATTTCATTCATCTCAGTCTCTCTACATGAATTACGCCCGCCGTGTGACGGGCGGGCGTAAGATTCTTATTTTTTTACGGCTGCGGCTAATTTTTGCTCGCGTTTTGCCACTTCTTCTTTTAGGTAGGTTTCCACTTCAGCCTGGGTAGCCATATTCATCACGTTTTCAGCGATTTCCTCGGTTTCGGCAAGCGTAAAGAGGGAGAGAGCGCGTTTGACATGCGCGATGTTGGAGGCGTTCATGCTGAACTTGCGCAAACCCAGCCCAAACAGGACAATCGCTGCCAACGGCTCACCTGCCAACTCACCACAAACCGACACCGGTTTACCGGCATTGTTATATTCCTTGAATATCTTGCCGAGGATGCGGTACATAGCTGGCGAGGAACTCTGGTAATAGTTGGTAAGCTTGGGGTTCATGCGATCGACGGCGTGCAAATATTGAGTCAGATCGTTGGTCCCGACGCTGGCAAAATCTGTTTCCTTAGCCGCCATATCAGCTATCATGCCAATCGAAGGGATTTCGATCATGATTCCGATATTGATTTTCTCGTCAAACGGGATGCCTTCGGCTCGCAGTTCAGCTTTGACTTCCTCAACTGCCGCATTGCCAGCCCGTACATCGTCCATGGTACCGACCATGGGGAACATGATCTGCATTGGACCAAAGGCTGAAGCCCTCAGCGCGGCGCGTAATTGAGTCTTGAAAAGTTCCGGTTGGTCGAGGCAGAGGCGAAGGGCACGGTTGCCAAGGAAGGGGTTGTCCTCCTTGGGCAAAACCAGATATCGCAAGGATTTATCTCCACCAATATCGAGCGTCCGCAGGGTCACAGGGTTGCCCATCGCGTTGGCAAGCACTTTGCGATATGCCGCAAACTGTTCATCCTCGGTAGGCATATGCTCGCTTTCCATATACACAAATTCCGTTCGGAAGAGCCCGACGAAATCCACATACTTAAAGCCTTCATCCGGTTCGGTAGTGCCGATGTTCAAGCCAACGCTAAAGCGTTCTCCACTGGCAACCAGGGGAATGCGGTTCAGATATTCGGCAGTCCGTTTTTCATTCTCGAGGAATTCTTCCAGTTTGGCTTCGTACTCCACAATCGTGGCGCGTTCGGGCTCCAACAAAACCTGCCCCTTAATCGCATCCAGGATTACCATCTCGCCATTCTGGAGGATCTCAGTGGCATCATTCACGCCGAGAACTGCTGGGATCTTGTAGCTTCGCGCGAGGATTGCGGTGTGGGAGGTGGCTCCGCCGACCTCCGTAACAATTCCCACCACGTGTTCGCGGTCGAGGGTGGCTGTGTCGCTTGGGAGCAAATCGTGCGCCAGGACAACGACTTTTTCACGCAGGTGGGAAAGGTTTTGCTCTTTTTCGCCTTTCAATATTCGCAAAACCCGGTTACGAACGTCGCGCAGGTCAGCGGCGCGGGCAGCAATCAGCGGATCCTTGGCTTTTTCGAGCAGCAGCGCAAACTCGCTGAAGACCATGTAGACGGCATAGTCCGGCATTGCCTTGTCCGACACGATCATATCTTTAACCTCTTCAGCCACCTCTTCATCGTTCAGGATTTCAATGTGGGCTGTAAAGATTTTGGCTTTTTCGGGGGATTCGGCAGATAAGGATTCCACGATCGCGTTTAGCTCAGCTTCAGCCGCAGCGGTTGCGTCGGTAAAACATTTGAACTTCTCGGCTTCTAATCCAGCCTCAAAGTAAGACTCATGAACATCGGCTTTGAAAGCCTTATAAACATAAACTTTAGCCAAGGCAATACCCCTGGAAACTGGATTACCCTTAAGAATCCTCATCTGCTCTCCTTTCAATTGACTGTTATTTGTTTAGTCTTCGCCAAACTTCGAGTCGACCAACTCCACCAGCTTATCCACCGCTGCCTGCTCATCCGGACCATCGGCACTGATTTCGAGTGGTGTGTTCACCGAAAGACCTTGCGCGAGAATCTTGATGATCGATTTGGCGTTGGCTTCGGGCGCGTCATCAACATCCAGCCTTCGCACGGTAACCTTGGACTCAAAAGCTTTGGCGCAGGCAACGAACTCCGAAGCCGGGCGAGCATGCAGACCAGTCAGGTTTTTTAATACGGTTTGTTTGGAATACATAGTTGATCTCCTTTTTAATCACTAAAGCTGGCTATTGCCGTTTCAATTTGATTTCGTAAGAATTTCGAGGAAGCAATGAGGCTGGGTTCAACCTCACTCTTCCCATCATACCAGAATTCTCCGGTAAACATGCGAACACCCATGCCCCAAAGCAGCCGAAGGCACGCCTGATACTGGGTATGTCCCGTGCCGAAGACCATGTTGCGGTAAACGCCAGGGACAGTTTCTTTCAGATGGGCGGCGTAAATATGCCCCCGTCCGAGCTCAAGGTCTGCCAGCAGGTCGGAGCCATAAAGCACCGCGGCGTTTTGCAGGTTGCCAATGTCCGGGTAGACGCCCAGGTAAGGTGAGCCGATCTGGTTCACGAAAGCCATCGATTTGCTGACTGTATCCATGAAAGCGGTTTCCATGGTTTCGAAGCCGAGTAAGACCCCAGCCCCGGCAGCCATCTCGGTGGAAATCGCAAGGTTCTCAGCAAACCAGGCGCGGGTATCGGCATCGCCGGTTTCGTAATACACATCATAGCCCGCCAACTGGATAACGGCGATGCCAAGCTGCGCGGCAAGATCAATCGCTTTGCGCATAATTTCGAGGGAGCGTGCGCGTGTGGCGGAATCATGTGACCCAAGAGGATACTTGCGGTGTCCGCTTAGGCACATTGTGCGGATCATAACGCCGCTATCGTCCATCTGCCGTCTAAGGGAGTGTACCTGTTCAGCCTGCCAGTCGAGCCGCGCCAGGCGGGCATCGCTCTCATCCACGCTCATTTCGAGGCGGTCAAAGCCCGTCCGTACGGTCAACTCGAGCATTTCCCGAAAGCTCAGCGTGTCCGGCATCGCCTTTTCGTAAAGTCCGAGCGAATAATGG
This sequence comes from Anaerolineaceae bacterium, assembly GCA_034927385.1. Classification (GTDB taxonomy): domain Bacteria; phylum Chloroflexota; class Anaerolineae; order Anaerolineales; family Anaerolineaceae; genus Mesolinea. The sequence goes on from JAYFQB010000052.1 coordinate 15,618, forward strand.
GACATGGCGTTACTTCCCCTGACCGTAATAGGCGTTGGCGCCGTGCTTACGCAGGTAGTGTTTGTCCTGGAGCTCCAGCTGCATCACTGGCAGACTGCCATTGCTGAGCGAGAGGTTGTGCCACGCCATGAAGGCGACTTCTTCCAGTACCACGGCGTTGTGGACTGCCTCCATGGCGTCCTTGCCCCAGGCGAAGGGACCATGGCTGTAAACCACAACCGCTGGTACTGCCATGGGGTCCATACCAGCAAATCGTTCAATGATGACTTTGCCGGTTTCTTTTTCATATTGACCGGCTATTTCTTCCGGGGTCATTTTACGCGTGCAAGGGATTTCTCCGTAAAAATAGTCGGCATGGGTTGTGCCAAAAGGCGGCACGCCTCGCCCCTGTTGGGCGAAGATCGTCGCCCAGCGTGAGTGGGTGTGGACAATTCCGCCCACCCCCTCAAACGCATTGTAGAGCTCAATGTGAGTGGGCGTGTCTGA
>JAYFQB010000140.1:0-10276 GCA_034927385.1 Anaerolineaceae bacterium
TGATTCCCAGGTCCGGGTTAAACATACCCCGCCAGATCAGGATGGTGATCAAACTGGGTATTGTGTATGGGATCAGCAGCAATGAGCGTAAGATTTTCTTCCCCTTGAATTTGGGATCACCATAAATAATTGAAATCAGTAAACCCACAGAGAAGGTCAACAGAAGGCTGAAAGTGGCAAAAAGGAAGTTCCAGATAACAATAGTCACCAGTGGTCCGCGTAAACCGGGGCTATTGACGAATTGGATGAAGTTCTTCATGCCAACAGTGGCTGTATATCCAGGTATCAATCTGTCGCCATTGTTCGCTGTGTAAGTGCCTTCTTTGTCGTAAAAAACTTTGCCATTTACCGCGTGAGTAAACGTGTTGGTTTCAGAGTCATACGTATAAAGCGGCAGCAGCTCCGCGGCTTCCGATGGAGACCGCACCTGGATGGTGTTTTCCGGGTCGCCAAACTTAATATTGGTCAGATTCTTGTCTGTAGCTGCTGCGATCCGGTTGAGACGGGTATAGCCCTCAATCGTGACCGGCGCGCCATCGGCGTCAATCTCGCCAATCCCATTCTCTCCGGTCACAAGCGGGATTTCCGCATCCCCTTCCGCATCGACCTGAGTGACTAACTTGGTATTGCCTTCCGTGTCCTTAAGCCACAGCAGGTATTCGTTGCTGGTGGATCGATAGGCAATCCATTGATAGGCTTTTCCGGTTTCAGGCAGGTAGGTCTGCGCCTGAATCTGATCGATCGCCTGAGTCTGCGAAATCAGGTGACCATCACCATAATTGGTGAAGGCATTGTAGACTGTGTAGACAATCGGAAAAATTGAAAAAAGAAGCCAAGCCGAAAGCCCAACCGCCATCCATTTGAACATGTGGGCTTTTGGGATCAGGAAGGCGACACTGATCATAATGATGATGAGAACAAAACAGATTCCCAAGGGGGTATAGCCGAAGTTGAAGAGTTTAAACGCAAAAAAGCCCAGGGCGATGTCCACAACGAGAATGATTAGAGAGGTGAATAAGTTACCTGCCCCCAGGATGGTCTTTTTTGCAAAATCTTTCTTTGTTGGTGTCTGATCTGCGTCCATCACATAGTTCTCCTTTCCTTTTGAAAAAAGGAGGCTTGCAATTGCAAGCCTCCTTATCAGACTGAAACTTACTGAAGTTCGATGGTCAGCAGGTGGGTCGCGGGATCGTACACGAAGACAACGACACCATCAGCAGGAACATTGAAGACGATATTGTCGCCGCCAGCAACGCCGTCAACACCATAGTTGGTGTCCCAGCCGCCGTCGAGGGCAACTTTGACTTCGTAATCACCAGCGGGGATTGTGAAGCTTGCGGTATACAGACCGTCATCACCAAGGGTCATAGCGGTATCAGCACATTTGGGGTCCCATTCACAGGCAAAGCCAGCAGCCGTTTGCCAGGAACCAGGCAGGTTGACCATGCCAGTGGTATCAAGGGCGATAGCGGCAACGATTGCTTCCTGAGCAAAGGTGTAGGCTTCGGCTGGGGTCTTGGAACCGTCAAAAATGAAGGTGAGGGCATTGCCCCAATCACCCCAAACCTTACCCATGGCGGGGATGGCGGGCATTGGGACGGCATTTTCGCCGGCATCGGCGATAGCCTGCAGATAGGGATCGTCAACCAGTTCAGCAGCAGGCAGATAGGCAGGACCGCGGGGGTCGGCTTCGTAGAGAGCCATCATGGCATCTTCCGTGGCAACAAAATCGGTCAGGAAGGTCTGAGCAAGCAGAACGTTCTCGGACATTGCATTAACAGCAAAGCCCTGGACGCCGAGGAAGGGATAACCACCATCGGGGAATTTGGCGATGCCAAAGTTCAGACCGGAGGCTTTCAGGTTATTGATTTCCCACGGACCGTTCATGAAGAAAGCGACATCGCCGTTCAGGAACATGGATTTGGCTGTGGTATTGTCGAGATTATCGGACAGAATACCGTCGTTCTTCCACTGGAGTGCCATTTCGCCAAAAGCGATCATGCCTTCGGAACCAACACCAACATCGCTGGGGTTATAGTCGCCGTTGGCATCCACACCGAACACATAGCCGCCCTGAGAGGTCATCCAGGGGTATGCGTCGTAGGAAGTGCCGCCCAAAACCATACCGAACTGGACTTTGCCTTCGTCGAGAAGGGTTTTGGAGAGGTCATAGACGCCCTGCCAGGTGGTGGGGACTTCTTCGACCAGGTCAGCATTGTAGAAGAAACCGAGGCTCTCACGGGCGTAAGGCATACCATAAAGCTTGCCTTCATAGGTGAAAGCTTTCAGGGATTCTTCGTCGAAATCAGCCGCTTTGGCGCCCAGATCGAGCTCAGCAATCAAACCGGAATCGGTCAGAGCAGGCAGCTGGTCGTGGGCAAGCACGATGATATCGGGACCTTCGCCAGCGGGGGCAGCCACGAGGAATTGATCGCGAATGCCGGAGATGTTCTCGACAACAACATCCACATTGTATTCAGCTTTAAACTGGGCAGCAAGCTCGGTTAGAACGGGAGCGCGCTGTTCGTCAGCCCAAATACGCAGGGTGGCTACTGGTGCTTCCACGGGAGCCTCAGTTGGGGCTTCGGTAGCGGGAGCTTCGGTGGGTTGTTCAACCACAGGAGCTTCTGTGGCGACGGGGGTCTCTGCCGTGGTGCCGCAGGCGCCAAGAATCAGAGTCGCAATCAGAGCGATTGCAATAAACAAATAGCTTTTCTTCATTTCTTTCTCCTTTTGAAACGTAAGAACTTGTTTGGCTTTTTTGCCATGGTTTTTGGTTTCCATCCTGATCTTCTTTCTGGCGAACTTAACTTACGAATAGTCCGCCCGTTTGGGGGTCAGGGTGTTTTCAATTTCTGTGCTTGCATTAAGGTAATCTTTAAGTTTTGCCTTATCAAGCTTGGACATTAACCGGTCGACTAATTTGTTATAGTCGGGGTGTACGAGGTTAAACAAATCAAGCCCCGCTTTCGTCAGGGTCAACTGGTAACTGCGCCGATCGTATGGGTCCATCTCGCGGTTAATCAGACCGTCTTGTTGCATCCCCCTGACTATCCGGGTCGTGTTGCTCTTGGTGCAGAGCAGGAGATCGCTTAATACAATGTAGTTAATTCCGGGATTTTGTTGAACGTGCATCAAAACATAAAAACGGGGAACATTCAAACCAAACTTAGCGAGAAAAGCTTTCTCGTGATTGTCGATATGGAGAAAAATCGACTTAAGCGATTCGTACAATTCAAATTTGACTTGTTCCATCGGTAATCATCATGCGCACGTAGTTTACACCTCAACTATTTTAGCTCCATAACTAAAAATGTCAAGACTTAAGTTGATTATAGATGTTTTTTGGGGACCAGATTGGGTCGTCCAACCTTGAAGCCGCGCCTGGAAACGGGGTGGAAGGCTGTTTTACATGGTTCAGATCGGGCTGTTTGAGATTCCGGGTTAGTCTCAGGGTTTCCATGAGGCGTAAACCCCCTGCGGAAACCGCCTCACCTCGGCGTATCTGTTATTAGAGAAAGATTCGCGTTCCGCTAACCAGTCTGACTTTTCATTGGCAGAGGATTGCTTCATTCAGCCTGCTGGTCTGTACAAAGCTAAAACGCCGTGCTCTATCCCACCACGCGCATATATTGGTTGGCGCCGGAGCACCAGACGCTCTGTTTCGATTCAATGCGATACCACCCGTTCTTCACTTCATACACCGAGACCACGTCATCCTTGATCAGGTTGCCAATAATTTTGTTGTTCGTGCCTGGTCCCTGCCTCTTAAATAGAGCGGTGACGATGCACTTAGCTTTGAACAAGGCGTTTTCTGCTGGTACGGTATCACTCAGACGCTGCAAATAGGAGCTCTTGCCCGAGCACCACAACTGCGCGGTCGGGTCGATCCGATACCAGCCATCTTTGGTCTCATAAACAGAAACCACATCGCCCAAATTCAGATTCCCGACCACCTGATAGGTAGTTCCAGGTCCGCTGCGTTTGTAGAGCGCGCTAACGATACACTTTGCCTTGAATAACACCTTGTTCTCGGGTGGCACAACACCCCCGCTGGGGTTGCCAAAGAATCGCAAGACGTCGGCTTTTGTCCCATTCCAGCGGTTGTAATCCATGTAGTGGCTCACCCCACCGATCGATTTGGACCGGTCACCGGTTTGTTGGATCAAATACGTGCTGACCCCCTTGGGAAGAAGCGGTGGACCATCATGTTCTGGCGTGTAAAGCGGAGAAACAAGCGATTTGCGATAGGTCGCCAGCCACCAGTTGACGGTCGGCAGATCCGCGACAGTAAGGTAGGTATTCACCCAACTCGCGCGAGAGTAGACAATCGGGAAAAATCCCGTTCTCGCCTTACAAATATCCAGGCACTTTTGAGTGGTGGCTGTAATCCTGTTTCGCGGGTTGATGCCAGCAACCTCCAGGTCCAGCGCGATGCGGTCATAAGCAAAATTAGACCTGCCATCCAACATTTTGAACATCGAATCCATTTGCGCCAGGGCACTCTCCCCAAAGTAGAGCACGTGATAGGCTATGCGCATCACGTTGATACGCGCCATCTCTTTCCAGTAATATTGGAACATCGGGTCGCTGTAGCCCCACGAAATACCACTCCTTGCGGCAATAAACGTGACCTCCTCCGAGTGTTTTTTCACTGCCTCGAAGTCCATCTTCTTGCTGCCATCATTGCTGGACTGATATTTGCTGATATCGATGCCAAATGCCCTGCTCATACTGCCTCCTGTTGCGTTGAACCTCCTCGTTAAACGAGAAAAATCAACCAATACGTTGCAATATGAGTGCCAGATGCTTTAACTTTTCTGCGTGTTGTTTTCCAACCAGGCTTTGACTTTCTCTTTGGAAACGGGCAGGCTGTCCACACGCAAACCTATGGCGTTATAAACCGCGTTCGCGATCGCCGGCGGGGTTGGCACACAGACCAACTCTCCGATCCCCTTTGCTCCATACGGTCCCTCTGAGGTAGGGTCTTCTACAATCAGAGATTCGACGTGTGGGCTGTCCGTCATCCGGGGTATCTCATACCTTGCGATCCGATCGCTCAGGATCACCCCGTTTTCGACTTTGAATTCTTCCAGAATCCCATGCCCCACTCCCATCACCACGCCGCCTTCAACCTGAGATTGAAAACCGAGCGGGTTGATGACTCTGCCGGCATCGCTTGCCGCAATCACCTCAAGCACCTTTACATCTCCGTTTTCCACGTCTAGGGCAACCTTGACCGCCTGGGCTCCAAACCCATATGCAACGTGGATTTTTCCCCCGGTTTCCAGCGAAAAAGTCTGAGGGGCTGAGTAGCGGACTTCGACTGATGTTCCTTCCTCGCTCTTCTGGAGCAAGTCATACACTTCCCGCCAGCCAATTTGATCCGTGCCCGCGGTGATTGCTTCAGAACCGAAGTTCAACTGGCACTTTTCGCAGCCAAATTTTGCTGTCACCAAATCTTCAATTCGGCTTCTTAGAGCAAGCGCCGCATTTTTATCAGCATTGCCAGTAACGTAGGTTTGTCGGCTGGCGGTAGTTGGACCGCCATCCGGAGTCAGCTCGGTATCCATCAGGTAGATGTTGATATTCTCAGGCACAATTCCCAACACTTCAGCCGCGATCAATTGCAGCGTGGCGTTCATTCCCTGCCCAACTTCCGAAGCAGCCGTCATAATTTGCAGCCTGCCAGCCGGAAGAAGGCGCGCGATAGCACCACTGCTATCTTCCGTGCCGGTTCCGAGACCTGTGTTTTTGAAACCGGATGCCATTCCCCAGCAGGTTATGACCTTTCGTCCATCGATTTCTTCTTCTTTAGGCTTCCAGGGTTCAGATATTCCAAGCTCAGCCAAACGCTCTCCAACAGCGTCAAGGCACTCAGGCAAACCCGCGCTGTCTTCCAGGCGGTGCCCGGTGTTGGTCACGCTGCCCTTACGCAGCGCGTTCAATTTGCGCAGCGCCAGGGGGTCCATCCCGAGCTTCTCCGACAGCATGTCCATCGCTGATTCGATGCCAAAAATCGCCTGCACAACGCCAAAGCCTCTAAAAGCCCCGGCGGGGGGATTGTTGGTATACATCGCATAGCATTCCGAAAGGGTATTGGGGATGATATACGGACCGCACGAATGGGTTGTTGCTCTGGTCATAACCGCAACCCCCAGCGACGCGTAAGCGCCTGTGTCCCCGTAAATTTCAGTCCGCGCGGCAACCAGCTCCCCTGTTTGTTTTGCTCCGAGTTTCACCTTAATCCAGGTGGCGTGACGTTTGGGATGCACCAACATACTTTCGCGACGGGTGAAAAGCAGTTTTACCGGCTTGGCGGTTGCTTCCGCCAGCAGGGCTGCGTGTACCTGCCCGGCGATATCCTCTTTTCCACCAAACGCGCCGCCAGTTTTCTGACCCCTAACGCGCACTCTCCCAATTTCCAGCCCCAGAGCCTCGGCTACCTGCCGTCTGTCCTCGTAGGGGATCTGAGAGCCCGTGAACACATCCATGCCTCCATCCGCCCGGGGAACGGCGATTGAGCACTCAGGTTCCATAAACAGGTGCTCCATAAAAGGTGTGTAAAAAGTGTGTTCAACAATCACATCCGACTGTGCGAAACCTGCCTCAAGGTCTCCTTTGCCCACCTTAATCTTTTTGAGCAAATTGCCCTTCGCGTGAAGTTGTTCCGCCTCCGGTTGAGCCGCCTGCATCGGATTGTTTACCACCGGGCGAGGCTCGATAACCATCTTTATCAGTTTCAAGGCTTCATCCGCGGCTGTCTGCGTATCCGCAGCCACAAGGGCGATGGCATCCCCCATGTACCTCACCCTTTCATCAATTCCAATCAGGATTGGCCAATCTTTTGAATAGATTCCATGCAGCCGTTCATGTTTTAGGTCAGCCGCGGTTAGGATTGCCCTGACACCTTCCAGCCGGCTTGCCTCGTTTACATCCAGCTCGCGTAAAAACCCGGAAGGGACCCCAGCTCGTAAAACCCGCGCATAGAGCATGCCGTCGAATTGAAAGTCGTCCGTGTATTTTGCTCCTCCGATTGCTTTTGCCACCGCGTCAGGGCGGATGACCGGCTTGCCGATATGTGTCAGGTCCTGTTTTCCGAGGGTAATCGCTCTCGGTTCCACCGCCAGCCCTGTTTTCAAGGATTTGGCTGCCGCTTGAATCGCGGAAACGATGGATTCATAGCTGCCGCAGCGGCAGACGACTTCGTCCATTGCCTCACGAATTTCCTTCACACTCGGGTCGGGATTTTCCTGCAGTAGCGCGTGAGCCCGCATCAGCTGACCCGGGGTACAGAAACCGCACTGAATCGCGCCATGAGTGATAAACGCTTCTTGCAGTGGGTGGAGGGCTCGCAAATCTGTCCGTTCATTCTGGCGTTCCACTGGCCTCAAGGCGCGTAAGCCTTCAACCGTGATGATCGACTTTCCGTTGGCTTTTGCCGCTCTTGTGATGCAGGACCGTACTGGTTTTCCATCCATTAGCACAATACAGATACCACAGCGCCCTTCCCCGCATCCAATTTTTGTTCCGGTGAGTTTCAGCCTTTGGCGCAGCAAATCACTAAGCTTTTCGCCCGGCACTTCTTCTAAAGAATAGCTAACGCCATTTACGTTGATCTCGAGCATCATGCCCTCATAGGTAAGTTTGAATTATTATAAATGACATACCAAATACTATGGTCAATGCTTGTTTTTTAACCGGTGCGAAATTCGGCTGGTAACCTTATACATCTTCTCGCCTTCATATTTACCGAATGTGATAATTTTTGTCATGAAACGCAGAATCCCTCAGCAAAAGAAACCATCTCTTGTCCCAATAGTCCTGGTCGGATTATTTGTTGTGCTTGCACTCAGCTTCATGATCTATCGTGGTATCCGTAAGGAAACCGGTAATCCCATCCTCATGTCTGCCTCCGACGTCCCGCGCATCACCGCAGCCGAGGCAATTGCGGCGGTATCCGCTAATGAAGCCATTCTTCTGGACACACGCACAGCTTCTCAGTACGAGGCTAGCCACGCCCTGGGCAGCATAAGTACACCCTACGGGGAGATTGAATCCTGGGTTGACACCCTGGATAAAGATGTCTGGTATATCACCTACTGTACCTGACCAGCCGAAAACACGAGTGCCGGTTCGGCATTCATCATGTTGAAGGATGGTTATCGCAAGGTCCAGCCAGTTCTTGGTGGGTTCGAAGCTCTGATCGCCGCGGGTTACCCAACAGAACCTTAATTCTTTGCATCTTAGAGTTATTCTTTATTCCAAAAGCAATAGATTGCCGGCTTTTTTGGTCGTAGTAATGCGGAGAGGGTTCGCCCTCTCCGCTTTTTTTGCATCGGTGGTCAAAATACCTGGAAGCCCACAGCCGGGGTTTATGCCTTGAAGCTGAATAAAAAGCAAGAGGAAAACGATTACTGGTGCGTTGAAAGTTCTTTTTCTTCTTTGTCAAGTCGTTTTTTGAGGGCGATTAGGCGCAGGATATACGCGCCAAGCAGCCCAAATATCACCAAATAACCTGCAATGAAGTATGAGAAATTAGTCATCCTGCACCTCTCCGAACTCCAGAGTCTCCGTTTGCGCCCTGAGTGCATCGATCTCCATCTCTCGCGCAGCCAGAATAGAGCGGTGCCAAAGGAGTGCGGCAAAAAGAACCGTGAAGGCAACAATCCCCGCAGCCATGGTCTGATACATGGCGGAAGTCATAGCCATATCGCCAGTGTCTCCCCCAAAGATGGTCGGGTGAATGGTCCGCAACAAGCGGGAGGAGAAAAAGGTCAGCGGAACACTGGCAAAGCCAATGATCGCATAAACCGCCCCAAAACGTGCCCGTTTTTCCGGGTTGTCCACGCCGCGGCGCAGTAAAAGATAACCAATGTAGGTGAACGCCATGATCGTCATGGTGGTCAGGCGCGGGTCCCAGGTCCACCAGGTGTTCCAGATCGGTTTCGCCCAAATCATTCCCGAGAAGTTGGCAATCGCAGTAAAAAGCAAACCAATTTCAACCGCGGAAAAAGCAATCGGGTCAAATAACATTCGCTTTTTGGTGAGGTATAAAATGCCGCAAACTGCAGCGACCAGGAACGCCAGCATTCCAATCCAGGCGGCACTAACATGAAAAAAGAATACCTTCTGAACGATGCCCATATTTTGCTCGATTGGCGCATAAAAAAGCACCATGGCAAACGCGCCCAGCACCATGAAGAAGGCAACATAGCTTAATATTTTCAGTTTTTTATTCTCGGATGACATATTCAAACACCATTATTGAGACTGTAGTAACAATGATACCGTAAGCCGCCAGCAAAACCAGCCAGGCTTGCACATCCCCAAATGGGGCAGCGGTCAGGATGCCACTTGCGGATTTGACCACCGCCATATTGACTGGCATCAGGATCGGGAAGAGTAAAATCGGCAGAAGCAGGTCTCGCATGCGCGTCTGCACTGTCATTCCCGCAATGAGGGTGCCAGCCGCGCTATAGCACCAAGCGCCAAGCACCAAAACCAGCAAAAAACCAGCGTTAAAGAGCGATTGATTATAGAGCAGCGAGTAGATCGGCACAATGAACACACTGACAAACAGCATAACCAGCCAGTTGGTGAGCATCTTGCCAAAATAGATAGCGGAAACATCCGGGACAGCCATCACCAGCGCGTCAAAACATCCTTGGTCCTGCTCAGCGGTGAAGGAGCGGTTGAGCCCGAGAGTCCCCGCAAAAACAACCACAACCCAGATGATGCCTGCCGCAATCTCGGCGCGGTTAATCGGTGAGAGTTCCATCGCATAGTTGAAGATAAACAGGGTCAGGATGGCAAAGGCAAACATGGCAGTGAGCATGTCTTTGCTGCGCCATTCCTGCAGCAGGTCTTTCCAAACCAGGGTGCGTACGGAGTGCAGCCAGTCTTTCATGCGCCTTCCTTTTGCTGTTCGAGTGCGGGTTTGGCTAGCCTGCCGGCAAGCCAGTCCTCAAGGTAGGCAAGCGAGAGGTCTCCGTTTGTCAGGTCCTCAACCACACGTCCCCGGGCTAAGAAGGCGAAACGGCTGCTAATTGGCAGCGCGTGCGAGAGGTCATGGGTTGTCATTATGACGATGTGCCCCTGCTGTTTTTGCTCAAGCATAAGCTGGTTAAAGAGCAGGCTGCCCTGGAGATCAAGCCCGGTGTAAGGTTCGTCCAACAGTAAAACCCGTGGGTTGTGCAGCAGCGCGCGGGCGATCGTCAGGCGCTGTTTCATCCCACGCGAGTAAGCTCTGACGGGCTTACCTCCAAAACGCTGC
>JAYFQB010000033.1:0-3004 GCA_034927385.1 Anaerolineaceae bacterium
TTGCGCCTGATCCGCAGACTGCTTGAACTCCTGCCCTCGAGAATAAACGCCCCTGCCCTTATCCTGCTGGAAACAGAAGCCACACTCGGCGCTGAAACCCTGGCTTTGGCAAATCAAGCTTTTCCACGGGCGGATGTCCGACTTTTGCCCGACCTCGCCGGTAGAGACCGGCTGGTCAGGATTGAGATAGCATGAACACACAACTTCTCTCCGCCGATCACCCCAACGCGATCCCGCTTGCTGTCGAAGTTGTCCGTGCTGGGGGCCTGGTCGTCTTCCCAACCGACACGCTCTATGGCGTAGGCTGTGACCCCTGCCAACCCGCCGCCCTGCAGAAGATTTATGCAGCCAAAGGTCGCTCGGCCGCCAAGGCAATTCCGGTGCTGATCAGCAGTCCCGACCAGCTTGAAAGCCTGATTTCTGTTGTTTCAAGTCAGGCTCGCCGGTTGATGGAAAGTTGGTGGCCCGGGGCACTGACTTTGGTGCTGCCTAAAAAAGACACCCTGCCGCTTGAGCTCACGCCCTACCCGGGTTTGGCAGTGCGGATGCCCGATCATCCTGTCGCGCTTGCTCTGCTCGCCCAGACGGGTCCCCTGGCGGTCACCAGCGCCAACCTTTCCGACCACGAAAATCCGCGAGATGCCCAGGGGGTTATGGCACAATTGAGCGGAACAGTAAACCTCGTGTTGGATGGGGGAACCCTCCGAGGTGGTCAGGCTTCAACCATCATTGATTGCACTGGCAGCCAACCAAAGCTGCTCCGTGAAGGTCCAATTGCAATCAAAGCGATTCTGGAAAGGTGGTCCAACTTATGACACGACTGACAAATGCCTGGCTTGACTTTATCCTCGACCCTGACCCTGGCACTTTTTTTCTCGAAAGCCGGAAGTTTCCCGGAGCGAGCTTGAAAAATGCCCGATTCAACCTGAGTTTTAGCAGCATATCCGGGCATCCAACCGTAAAGCTCTGTTCGCTCAGCCATGACCATCGCGAGGAGCCAAAAATCGGCTCTTTGGATGTGGTTTCGGCTCTTTACCGCGCTGAGGAAGTCGACCTGGAATGGCTGGTAGAATTTGCGCTGCCCGCAGACCAACCACTCCTTCTTCAGAGGATGGAAATCCGCAACCTCTCGGAGAAAACCTTCCATCCAGACAAACTGACCTTTGGTGATTTGCGGGCGGGTGAACTGCAATTTTCGGAAAATCGCCCTCAAAAGACGGCATTTTTTAGCAATGGTTGGCAGAGTTGGTCGCCCAACAGTGCCTGGCAAGCTGGCGAGAAACAAACCCGCAGCTGGCTAAAGCATCTTTCGTATCCGATGCTCTATGACGACGGCACGCCTATCACGCGTAAAGCGTCGGAATTCTCATCCGATATGTTTGCCGCTTTGATTGACCACGAGGCAAAGGTTGGCTTAATCTGTGGTTTTCTCTCGCAAAAAGAGCAGTTTGGCTCACTCATCTCCACCCTGCATCCCGAACCAGACCTGCGCGTTTGGGCAAACGCGGACAGAATCGACCTTCGCGGCGGCGCCAGCCTCCCCAGCGACTGGCTGGCGTGGCAGTTTTTCGACAGCAAGGATCCCGAGCCCTTCAAGACTTATTTTGAGGCTGTCGCCCGGGAAAACGCGGTAAAACCGCGAATGGAAACGCCGCTTGGCTGGTGTAGCTGGTATTACTACTTTAAAAATATTACTCACACTGAGATCAGCAAAAATCTCAAGACAGTTAGCCAGTTAAAAGCGCAGCTTCCGCTCAAGTATTTCCAGATTGACGATGGTTTTGAGCAGGACGTAGGCAGTTGGTTTGAATTTTCGCCGGGGTTTCCTGATGGTGTGGCGGGGCTTGCCGCGGAAATCCAAGAAGAAGATCTGACACCTGGCATATGGCTGGCGCCCTTCATCGTGGAACCTCACTCCAGGCTGATCAAACGGCACCCAAACTGGCTTTTACGCAATCATGACAACCGCCTGGTCAACAGCGGTTTCGTTTGGGGCGGGCTTGGGCGAACCCTTGACCTGACCCACCCGGACGCCCGCGGTTACGTCCGCGACGTGATTCGCACTGCGGTGCGGGAATGGGGCTACCCTTACCTAAAGTTGGACTTTCTCTACAGCGCGGCTCTGCCAGGCGCATTTTACGACCGCACTAAAACCCGCGCGCAGGTGTTGCGCCAGGCGCTGGAGCTTATCCGTGAAGAAGCGGGGGAGGATGCCATCCTGCTCGGCTGCGGTTGCCCGCTTGGGTCGGGTATCGGGATTTTTGATATGTTCCGCATCAGCGCGGATGTCAGCCCTGAATGGGAACCCAACGCTTATGGCATTAAGAAACCCTTCAAGGCGGAGCCAAATATGCCCTGCGCCCGAAATGCCATCCAAAACATCATCACCCGCGCGCCGATGGACCCCCATTGGTGGGTAAATGACCCTGACTGCCTGTTGGTCAGAAAAGATTCCAAGCTGACTTTGCCCGAAGTGCAATCCCTGGCGACCGCCATCAGCCTGAGTGGTGGCGCAATCCTTATCTCAGACGACATGAGCAAACTTAGTGCGGACAGGTTGTGGATAGCCCGGAGCCTGCTGCCGGTTTTGCCGCCAAACCCGCGAGTAGTCGACCTGTTCGAAAAGTCCATGCCTTCCACGCTGCATCAAACCCTCCAAACTCCAGCTGGCGAGCGCCAAATCATCGCCCTCTTTAGCTGGGCGGATCAGCCGATGGACCTTGAGCTTAACCTGGAAGCTATCGGGTTGGAGCAAAAGCCAAGTCTTATGCGTGAGTTTTGGACTGGGGAATGGGCGGAAGTGGCAGCGGGTCATGTCTTCCGCCAGGTGCCCGCGCATGGGGTGCGGTTGATTACGCTCTGCCCCTTGCAGGACGAGGCTTACCTCGGAAGCGATCTGCATACCTCGCAGGGTATTGAGTTGAAATCCTGGAAGAGGACACGCGCCAAACTCACTTTGGAATTGGACCTTGGGCGTGAGGCGGAAGGCAGAATATTCTTATAC
>JAYFQB010000041.1:0-4622 GCA_034927385.1 Anaerolineaceae bacterium
ATCCAAATGCGACCGCAACACGCTGACTCGGACCGACCTGATAGAACGACAGGCTTATAGGCGTGTATTCAATCAGAAACCCCTCCAACTGCAACCAAACCTGGCTCATCTGGCCGTCTGGTTGGGTGGCACGGTTGGAGCGCAATTCCATGCGTTCTGTATAGGGTGGGGGACCGCTGATCGTCCAGTTGTAATGGTAGCCAACATGTAAGAAACCACCTTCATCGATCCCCATATCCAGGCTGTAGATCTCCACCGTCTTTAACTCACCGCTGAACCAGTCCACCCGCCCAATGGCAGTTCCACCTGCGAGCTGCTGGTACCACAATTCCGCGGTGCGTTCGTTAGCCGCGGGTCTGTCATAAACCGCATAAGCCGTACTACCGCTGGCAGTAACCCAAACCTTACCGGTGGTTTGCTGAGCGCCATCAAGCGGATCGCAGTCTTTATCAAACCCTTCAATGGGAACCAGGATGGGAATCTGCTGATGGCAGGCATACTTTTCAGATCCACCGCGCTGTTCCACCCAGGTCACAAACGCCCTGCCGCTATCGAGCACAGCAATATCCGGATTGTATTGCTTCCAGTCCGTTCCTGAGCCAGTCATGGTCATTTCGAACGCAACCAGTTTTTCGCCAAAGCGCGTGCGGTAATAAACAATGCGGTCATTCACAACCCCGGCGATATGGGAGCGCCCTTCATCATCCAAGGCAACCACCGCCTGTCCCATCTGATCGCCCGGGTTCAGATGGATCTCCGTTGGGGGTGAATATGTTGCAGGGGCGCAAGCGCTCAGTAAGATGACAAATACAATCATTGTCAACCACATAGAACCTAATTTCTTCATGACGGCTCTCCTCCGTGAATATCCATACTGTTGACCCCATAATCAGGGTTATGGCTTTGTTTAATTGTGTCCAACACCAAGTAGGAACGATGTATTCACATGAAAGATATCAAACCGGAGATTATGAGTCAATCAAGATAGGCAGAATGTATAATGTCTGTATAACTAATCTCTGCTATAAACTTAAAATGGGAATAACCCTAGGTTTTATCAAGGGTTATTCATTGATAATCTGATCGCCCCTTTTTGGGCGATCCTTCTTTATTTAACAATCAAAGGCAATTGCTCCGTCCACGCCTGGGTGGTGAACCAGGTGTCCGAGCAGGCATACCATACGCCAGACAAATAGATTCCATTTGAACCTACGTCACCCGACATCTGTGATTCAGGGCATCCATCTTCCGAAACTCTAACAACCTCCGAAAGCCAACCCTCCGCATAATAAGTAGCGGACACAAGATCATTCTCCGCCCAGGAAAGCACCGGTATGGGCGCTGTCGCCCCAGATCCAGCTCGCGGATCAATCATATTCATTTCGAGATCGAACTTAAACGATGCTGAGCCATCGCTGGGATCATAGAATATGGTTGTGTCGAAGGCCTCCGTGAAATACACTTGCGGTGCCCCGGTAGGAGCTGTATTGTCATCCCCGATGAAGCCAAGAAAGAGATATTCATCCCTGCCTTGAATTTCCAGGTCGTCTATCACTGAGAAGGTGTCCCAGCTGCTTGGCAGATCCACCAAATGTGCGCCAATGTATTCACATCCATCCACTGTGCACGAATCGATATAAATATAATCTTTTCCACTAATTACCCAAATGGATGCTATTCCGATCCGCGGTCCATCTACACTGTCTGTATAGATTGAAATGCTCGGGTCAACATCTTCACCCAAACTGGTGCCCGTAGCTACAGTCATCCCTTGGGTCATCGTGCCATCAGCTTGTGCAGTTCGATTGGATCGATAGAGAAGCCGGTCGGTGTAGGGTGGGCTACCTGTGTAGGTAAAGTTGTCCACAATGGCAATGTGCAATTTATCTGCATTGTCAATTACCATATCCAAACCGTGAATAAACCCCGTTTCAAAGTAATCGATGTAGTAATATGCGTAACCTGTATTAGCCGTGTTCGTCAGTTCTTTATACCTCAGTGAATCGATCCGACCCATGCCATCGGTCAGGTATTTACGATCATATACAGCATAAACAGAATAGCCATTGCTGGCAACCTGGACGTTTCCTGTTGTTTGGATGGTTGAATCCAGTGGGAGACAAGTTTTTTCATATCCTCCAACAGGTGGAACCAACGGGACGTTACGCCAACAGGCATACTTTTCCGGACCACCATGTTGTTCCACCCAGACAATATAGGCTGTGCCATTGTTGAGAACTGCAATATCAGGATCATACTGTTTCCAGTTCGTCCCGGATCCACTCATAACCATAGTGAACTTACCTAATGGGTCTGCTTCGCCATAGCGAGTGCGATAATAAACGATGCGGTCAGCTACTACACCCGCGATGTGCGAACGCCCATTCCCATCCACTGCCACCACTGCCTGCTCCACTTGATCACCGGTAGTGATATGGATATCGGTTGGGGGTGAAAAGGTTGTGGGAATACAGGAACTCACAATCAGTGCAAAAAGCAAGGTGAACAATAAAAGAATGGTTTTCCTTTCCATGGTATCTCCTCCTGAATATTGGCGCATCCACTCTCCAATAAAGGGAGTGTCTGCATAAGCTCGTTTTTATTGAGTTGTAGACAATGGATAACCTCAGATGAGGTTGAGGGAATTTATGTTAAGAATATAGCAAATTTTTCCCTGTGATTCAATAAGAATTGAAACAATCCTCAGGTGGATGCAACTTCAGCTCGAAATCACTTGGTTCTCAGGATAATTACCACCAGCCAAAACCGCGGACCGAGGAGTTTGTCTTGTTAGGTTTGACAGAAGATGTCATTAAAGTTAATAAATCACAACCACCCGCTTAGCGGGTGGTTTTTTGTCTCATTCGTTTCACGAGTTCAACTTCCTTATGGCGCATTTATCAAAGAAGCCGGCTGATCAGTCGGCTTCTTGTTGTCATAGCTTGGTAGATATGCTATCTGGTCAGGAGAGGCAAGTAAACGGAATTATCCAAAACCAGGGGGGCCTTGTATATGTTGAAGTCGAGCCTTCCGACGTCATTCTTGATAGTTGCCGTGGAACCAATGCTGAACCAGCCGTACCAGACCTGGGATGTATTATAGCTTGCGCCGAGATTCCAATCCACGCTCAGGTCAAAGGGAGTAAGGGCTGGCAGGCTTGCCGGACCGCTTACGGTATAGTTGGAGCCACCCGACTTGGGTACGAAACCATACGCCAGCTTGACCGAATCCTGCACGCCTGCTGCCGAACTTTGCCAGTTCTGTACCAAGATCCAGCAGCTACCGCTGAAGCTCGGCTGTGGGATGTTCAGATATTCCCACGGTCCAGCTCCGGCTGAGTAGGCTTTCTGGAGGGCGGCATGCGGCTGGTTGCCGGTGCCAACAAAGATATCCAGATCAGCAGAAGTCGTGTCGAGCACTTCGACAACCATGCGCTGCTGACTAGACGGACAGGTTGTTTTGGTGTACCAAATCTGCGACAGCTCGTCATAGGGGTTATCGTTAGTTGGATCTTGCGCCAGGCTGAACGTTGCCACCGTCGCGGGGGTTAGCCCATATCGAACGTTGGAAAGTGCTGTAATCGGGCTCACGAAGTATTGATCCTCAAAGACATAGCCACCCGAGGCAGAATCGATAGTCTGACGCAGTTCAGATGGTAAAGTCGAGCCTGTAACCGCCGACTTCACTGCCAGGGTGAATGCTGTGGTGCTGATCGGTTTTCCGTTCGTGAAGGTATCATCAGTCTCAAAGTTGATTCGGCCAAATTGCCATTGACCGCCCGAGAGGATGGAAGGCGCAACATGGAAGCTGATCGTCTGTGTGCCGCCAGCCGGAATGGTGAAGGTATTCGCGGGGGTGGTGGTGATTGTGACGCCATCGGTTTCTTCGATACTGATGGTGTAGTCAGTTGCCACACCGGCAACGTTTTTGAGGGTGCGGGTGAAGGTGCAGCCGCCAAGGCAGTTGCTGTTTTGATAGGAGGGGATATTCAGGGTGCGAATATCGCCGCCAGCAGCAGGATTCGCGGCAACGTATTGGGCATAGGTAACTTCCATCACGAGACCAGTCAGAGCAGCCTTGCTCATATCCAGCCGACCGTTACCGTAGATAAATGGAGTCACATCTTCGAGATCATAATCGACCGACGTGCCAGCCAGGGTTGTCATGATGATCGCGGAACGAATCGCCGCGGGGGTCCAATCCGGGAACAGAGAGCGCATGACGGCTGTGGAGCCTGCCACGTGGGGACCTGCCATGGAGGTGCCGGACATCAGGTCGATCTCGCCGGGTCCCGAGTAGGCTGCCAGAATGTTCGTACCTGGGGCAACCAGGTCCGGTTCGAGCATTTCAAAATTCGTAATGGGACCTCGGGAGCTGGATTCGGCAACGATATCGCCCCAATCAGGACGCGTGCCAGAGGTTAGGGTTTTAAGGATCGTGACTGTCATTGGGCTGCCCGCGACAGCTTCCATCAACAAGCCATCTTCGAGGGAGATCATGGCACCAGGCATGTTGACAAGACCTGTTTCAGTGCCCATGATGATCGGTGCGCCAGCGGCATTGTTGTAAACCAACCCAAAGACCGCGCCAGCGTCAAACATGTTTTGGAGTTTATCCTTGAA
>JAYFQB010000347.1:0-4646 GCA_034927385.1 Anaerolineaceae bacterium
GAATGCCGGTCAGCCAGCGCCTGCCAGCAGCGAACCCGCCCTCCCAAGCGGCGAGCCCGCTGCTACGTCTTCGCCACCCGAAACCTCCACCGCTCCCTCTGGCGGATCGATTTTCGACGCGCCAGCCCCCCGTCAAACGGCGAACACCTCGGATACTCCGCTTACCCGGACCAATCTGGGTGCTGAATTGAACTCCGGCATCGATAGCGACCCCCTCAGGCGATTCTTCCAATCCGCGCACGATCCTGAAGCCGAACGGATGATGGATGAAGCTGAGGAAGCTTTTTACAAGGGCAATTACCAGGTAGCAATTCCGCTGTATGAAAAAGTCATCCAGATGGAACCCGGCTGGACACGTGCTCAGGAACACCACAGCGAAGCCGAAGAGTACCTTCGTTCGGGCAACATCCCTTCGGTTGCCCTCCCCCCCGAAGCCGGCAAAGCATACGGAAAAGCCCAAAGTGCTGCCCGTGTTTTTCGCTACAAAGTCGCGCTCGATTACCTTGATGAAGCCTTTGACCACCTGCAGGATGCCGGTGTCAAACGCTGGCGCGAAGGCGAGGAGCTGCGCCACGATCTCGAAAACCAAATGCAAGCCTATGATGTTTACAACGAAGGCTTGAGCTTGCTCACCCAAGGGGAGCTTGTTGGCGCGCTTGGCAAGATCCAAACCGCCGCAAGCGCGGTTGCCATCCCTGAATATATCGATAAGGCAAATGAAGTCCGCCAGGACATCAGCCTGCTGAACGACGTAAGCGATACGGTCAGCCTAAGTGGCAAGATCCCACCAGCAAAACTGGCGGATGCCATGACAAAGCTGGAACGGATCCGCATGAAGTACGGTGAAGTCAGCCAGTTTAGCCGTTTGCGCAACCGGCTCGACCTGTTGATCCCTGCCACCATCCAAAACCTGCTCGAAAACACACAGCGGCTCAAACAGGAAGCTGCCGAAGCCCCAACTGCCGCCCTCGCGCGTCAGAAGGTGGATGGAGCCCGCGCGAACCTGGACCTCTTGCGCCAACTGGATGCCTACGACTCCCAGAGTCTCTCGCTTGAGAACGAGATCAGCACACTCGAGACGGAAATCCATGCCAACGAAGACGCCATGCTGAGGGCGGAAGAAGCCATGAAGACTGGCAACAAATTCTTTGCCCTCGACGCTCTAAAAATCAGCGCGAAACCTCGCAGACGATTCCCCCAGGATCCAAAAATCCTCGAGTTAAAACGCTCCTTCCTTCCAACTTACATCATCGGCAGCCTGTCGGCCTTGTTGGCTCTCGTCGTCATCGGCTTGCTGATCTCAGTAGCCGCGAGAGGCATATCCAACTCAATTCAGGCGCGGAACCTCGCCCGCACGCCAACCGTCACGCCAACCGCCACCATCACGTTGACACCCACAATCACCCCCACGCCGACCATCACCCCCACCGCGACGCCGGATTACTCCCCAACGCCGACCTACACGATCACCCCAACTCCGGTTGTGGTGGTTCAGACCCTGCGGGAAGTTTGGGTTCGAAGCGACTGTTATGACAATTTCCGTGCAAGCGGCAGCGTCCCCTCTGGAACCACACTAACCCTGCTGCCTATGGCAGAACGGCGCTTTGACACCTTCAATCGGGAATGTGTGCTGGTTGAGTTCCGCAGTGGTGATTATGCCATCCTCGGCTATGTGTTAATGGCGGACGTCACGACCGTTTCACCTTAAGCAAAACAGGAACAGCTATAACGCTCTCCGTCAAAAGCGGCGGAGAGCGTTTATAATCACTGTTTACATTGGAGAGGCGATGGAAACGCTTGAGGAAAAGTTTCAACAGAGTTTAGACTGGATTTATAGCTGGGTTGACTTCAGCATGAAGCGGCACGTAGATGACACGCATCGCTTTTTCAAGCTCGACCGCATGCATAAACTGATGGAGCTGCTCGGCAACCCGCATGAGAGCTTTCCGTCTGTCCATGTCGCCGGCACCAAAGGCAAGGGATCAACATCCTCGTTTATTGCCTCAGCCCTACAAGCTGCCGGCTACAAAGTTGGCTTGTACACTTCTCCTCACCTCGTGGAATTCCAGGAACGCATCATCATCAATGGCGAGTGGATCAGCAAGCAAGATCTCGTGGAACTGACGGATGAACTGCGCCCTCTGACCGAAATCGTCAAAGACACCACCACCTTCGAGCTCACCACCGCTCTGGCTTTTCTGTACTTTCGCAAGCGAAAGGTTGATGTGGCGGTCTTGGAAGTGGGGCTTGGCGGCAGATTGGACGCCACCAACGTGGTGGACCCGGTTGTCTCGGTGATCACACCCATTTCGTATGACCATATGGCGGTTCTTGGCAGCACGCTGACAGAAATCGCCTATGAGAAGGGTGGAATCATCAAACCCGGCAGACCTGTGGTCATTGCCCCCCAACATGAAGAGGCGATGACGGAGCTGGTCAAGTTGGCAAACGAACGGAAATCAGCCTTCGTCCAGGTGGAAAACGTGTATGCGTATCAAGAGCTTTCGCACACGTTAAGTGCGCAAAAGGTTGAGGTGCTTCGAAAAGAAAAAACCGCTGCCGGAGAACCCAAAAGCCTCGCCGACACAAAACTTCTGCTTCACCTGCCGCTCTTGGGTCGCCACCAGATGGAAAACGCCGTCACCGCCCTTGCGGCTCTCGATGAACTCAGACCGGCGGGCTTTACGCTGACCCGAAGGGCGGTTCAACAGGGGTTCAGGAGGGTTTCCTGGCCTGCCAGGTTTGAACTGCTGCGCCGAAAGCCGCCTTTTGTCATTGATTCCGCCCACAACGGCGACTCCATGCGGCGCCTGGTGGAAACGCTGGATGAGTACTTCCCCGGCAAGGAATTCGTTTTGGTTTTTGGCGCATCCGGAGACAAAGAGCTCGACGCCATGCTAAAAATCATTCTGCCTAGGGCCACAAACGTGGTGGCAACCCAATCCATCCACCCCCGGGCAGCCGACGCGGACGAACTCAGCAAGCTAATTGAGCCCTACGGCAAACCCACGGTTGCGTATCACACCCTGGAAGAAGCCCTGCCAGCCGCGCTAAAGCTGGCGGGCAAGCAAAAAGGAATCATCGTTACTGGCAGCGTCTTTGTTGCTGCCGGCGCAAGAGTGGTCTGGGCAGAAATGCACACCCGCGATCAAAAACAATAAGTAAGGGACTGAGATGCCTCGAGATAATTTTCCTCATGAACCGAATTTTTCCAGATCATTTCCTCCACCGGACCTGAGTGGACTGGACACCCTCAACTTCGTCAGAAACCGCAAATCCGACAAACAAGGTCAGTTTCAATCCGAAGTGATATTCCGCAATGAAGGCGTGGTTCTACCTGAATCGATGACAGCGGTCCAGGTCAGTAAGGATTCACCGATTCTGGATGTTATTCAGAAGGCATCGGATGAATACCAGACCATCATCATGGCATTCACGGATGACGATAATCTTCTCGCCCCAGAAAGCTACTACCCGATTGGGCTGGAATGTGCGGTTGGAAGCCCTATTTTTGCCGACGCCGAAAACGTCATATTTCTGTTTCAGGCGCGCCGGCGCGTCAACCTGGTTAGACTCTGGCTGAACATTGAAGATGTCTGCGTTGGCATCGTTGAAGTGGTAAAAGAGAAAACCAGTCAGGCGAAATCCACCGGGGCTTTGCACCGCAGCGTATTAAAAGCGATTGACTCCTGGCAAGATCTGAACGGCTCTCCCTCACCCGACCTGGTAGGTCTGGTCTCTGACACCAAACAGTCAGGCGTGCTCGCCGATCTGATCGCCACCGCAATCAACCTGAACGACGACCAGCGGCTGGATCTGCTGCAGGAGACAGACGGTTTGGTCAGGCTGCGGCGCGTCTATACCATGCTCGTCCAGGAAAACGAACTGCTCGTCCTCGAGAATTCCATCCAGGACCAGGTCCAAAATGAATTGGATCGATCCCAGCGAGACGCCTTTTTGCGGGAGAAAATTTCCAAGCTGCAAAAAGAGCTAAACGATGGACGTTCCGCCGACCCGGAAATCCACGCCCTTGAAGAAAAACTCGCTTCCATGGTGTTGCCAGATGAGGTGCGCGAGGTTGCCGACCGCGAGTTGAGCCGGCTGCAGTCCATGCCGATGTTCTCCCCCGAAACCGGCATGCTCTCCACTTACTTACGTTGGCTGACCGACCTGCCCTGGTCAAACGACACCTCCGACAACCTCGACCTGAAACGCGCCCGCGAAGTGCTCGACCGCAATCACTACGGGCTCAAGCGTGCCAAAGACCGCGTGCTCGAATTCCTCGCCGTCCGCAGCCTCAAGCCCAAAAAAGAACGCCAGCCGATCCTCTGTTTCGTTGGTCCTCCCGGAACCGGCAAAACTTCCATGGGTAAATCCATCGCCGAGGTAATGGATCGCAAATTTATCCGCCTCTCTCTCGGCGGCGTGCACGACGAAGCCGAAATCCGCGGACACCGCCGAACCTACATCGGTGCTCTGCCCGGGCGCATCTTGCAGACCATGGCAAAAGCCCAGGTCACGAACCCTCTCTTCATGCTCGATGAAATCGACAAACTGAATGCCGATTTTCAAGGTGACCCTGCGGCAGCCTTGCTCGAAGTGCTCGACCCTGAGCAAAATTTCAGCTTTTCGGACCACTACCTGGA
>JAYFQB010000299.1:0-4631 GCA_034927385.1 Anaerolineaceae bacterium
ACCCTACGAAAAGGTCCTCGTTATGACCGGTTGACGCAGGCGTCAACCCTACGTAAAGATCCCCGTTATAACCGGTTGACGCAGGCAATCAATCAAACGAAAAGATCCTCGTTATGACCGGTTGACACAGGCAATCAATCACACGAAAAGATCCCCGTTATGACCGGTTGACGCAGGCGTCAACCCTACGAAAAGGTCCTCGTTATGACCGGTTGACGCAGGCGTCAACCCTACGTAAAGATCCCCGTTATGACCGGTTGACGCAGGCGTCAACCCTACGAAAAGATCCTCGTTATGACCGGTTGACGCAGGCGTCACCCTTACATATACTTTATAAACAAGCCCGTCCGTGCTCGCAAAAGAAGCGTGCACGTCCACCCTCCCCCATGTGAGAGGCAACCCCACCAGGTAGGTGCGGCAATCTGCAGTTTTCATTCTCGGGAAAGAACAACGGCAGGTCGCCACGCAAAATAAGCTCGCGATGATGTTCTCGATTTTGTCGTTACAATCACCATTATCTATTAACCCCATATGGATCACGATTCAATATATACCGGCTACGACCTCCCACTCGTTGTGGGCAAGCTATCGCGGTTGTCCTGTAAAGAAACTTTTTCACCATGCTTTAATTAAAAAAGGGCGGTTAAACTAAACCGCCCATGAGCTTAATCCAAGCTATCTCACTGTTCCCAGAATTCCAATTTGTCCACGCTGGTTTTGTAATTAACCGTACCCGCGGACATTGAAATAAATCCAAACGTTCCGGCGTCAGGCAGGCGGCTGTCGGTTGTGGTGCCAACCTTGGTGCCGTTGATGTAAAAGTCGAACTGATCTCCTTTTGCCAGAATGCCAATGCGGTTCGCTTCGGAAGCTGGTTTGAAGGCTGTGCTGCTTTCATAACTGACAATGTTGATGATCTGATTATCTTTCGTGTAGAAGCTGAAACCCCAGGTGCCGTCGCAGGTGACGCCCATATAGTAGAACTGCTGCGAGTTGTCCCAACGGATCACCAGCCCGAAACGATCCTGCCCGCTGCAATTTGGGCGGGTGATGGTGGTCTCAAAATAGGCGTCTTTTACTTCCGGATTGGTGGTGTACCAACTGCTCCAGTAGGGTGTGCCCTTCGAAAAGACATGCAGTTGCCCGCCGGAGACGGTAGTCATGAACCAGTCGTCCTCATACGCCCATCCGCCGACAGAAGAGAAATCCTCAAGGTAGTCGGGTTCCCCAAACTGAGCCGCGGGATCGCCAGCCAAGGGCGTTTCTGTTGCCGTGGGAGCCAGGGTGGGAGAGGGCATGGGTTCGGGGGTGTCGGTTGGTATCGGCTGGGGTTGAGTTGCAGCCGCATCCGTTTCCGCCGGGACAACAGTTGGCTCGGGGGTTTGCGCCTCGAGGGTTACTTCCGGTATCAGGGTAGTATCCGGAGCGTTGGTCAGGATCAATGCGACGTTGGTCTGGACGACCTCCTCGCTGGTCAATTGGTCGGTGGGATAGTTGCATGCCGCTAACATCAGGCAAACCAAAAAAACAGGTATCAGCTTTTTCATCGTCATTTCCTTCACTTTTCTTTGTAATACCAGTTGCAATAATTGGTCCAAAAAGAAAAACCAAGTAGTTTAAATCATGATAACACAGTCCGATTTAACAGGCTATTGAGCGAGAATCGAACCGAAACCGGGCTGGCAGTGTTAAACACTAATGATCGGAAAGGAAATAAATGGACTTATTCAATAAATGTAACAGTTTTGAGGATGCTGAAGCAGCCCGGGAAGCGGGCACGTATCCTTACTTTATCCCATTGGACCGCAGCGAAGGAACCGAAGTTGTTTTTGAGGGGCGGCGGATTATTATGTGCGGCTCCAACAACTATCTTGGTCTTACAACCAACCCAAAAGTGCGCGAAGCTGCCAAAAACGCCATCGACCTGTATGGAACGAGCTGCACCGGTTCGCGCTTCCTGAACGGCAACATGACCATCATCGAGGAGCTCGAACGTCAGCTCGCGGAGTGGGTGGGAAAGGAAGCCGCATTGGTTTTCTCGACCGGAATGCAGGTGAACCTTGGTACGATCAGCTCCCTGATCGGGAAAGATGATTTCGTTATTCTCGATAAGGAAGACCACGCCAGCATTGTTGACGGTGCCCGGCTGGGAATGGGCAAGATAGAGCGTTTTCGGCATAACGACGTTGAACATCTTGAGCGTGTGCTCAAGAGCTTGCCGCCCGATAGCGGGAAGTTACTGGTTGTTGACGGTCTATTCAGCATGGAAGGCGATATTGCCCCGCTGCCCGAAATCATCCCACTTTGCGAAAAATATGGCGCGCGGCTGATGGTGGATGATGCCCACGCGATGGGCGTGCTTGGTGGGGGTCACGGTACTGCCGCGCATTTTGGCATGACCGACCAGGTTGACCTGATTATGTCCACGTTCAGCAAATCATTTGCTTCGATTGGCGGTTTTGTGGCTGGCGATTTTTCGGTTATCGACTATGTAAAGCACCATGCCCGCAGCCTGATTTTCAGCGCCAGCATCCCACCCGCCAATACCGCCACCGTCCTTGCGGCATTGGAAGTCATGCGGGAGCAGCCCCAGATGTTCGCCGACCTGAAAGCCAATGGCGACTTTATGCGCGAAGGGTTCAAGTCGCTTGGGTTCGACACCGGTCATTCGGTGACTCCTATCATCCCGATTATCATCGGCGACAACACCCGCACCTTTAAAATGTGGCGGGATCTGTTTGATCGAGGCGTTTTTGTGAACCCTGTGATCGCCCCTGCCACCACGCCTGGTCGGCAGCTGCTGCGCACTAGCTACATGGCAACCCACACCCGCCCTCAGTTAGAGCGTGTTTTGGATATCTTCGCGAGCGTGGGGCGGGCAAACGGCTTGATTTAATTTTCAGTTTCTGTTTCAGGATGGGTTGTGGTTTCTTTCTCGCCAACGAGATCAGCCACAACCTTTTTTAATTGCTTTTTTGATGGTTTTCGTTTAAAAATCTCCCGCAGCCGTAGAACCAACGATTGCGAAAGCTCCCGGCTTAGTTGGTGGACCTTTTCATTGCTAATCCGTTCGCCTTGTTCGAACCATTCAATCGCGGCATAGCCCATCGCAATCGTCATCGAGGTGGCAATTGCCGAGGAGAGGATCCAGCCGGGCACGGCAGCAAACTTGGATAGCTGTTGAAAGAGCAATTTACCCAACATGCCTAATCCAAAGGTCCCAATCAGCTCACGGGCGCGTTTGGCGGTGATTTTGTACTGGTAGATCCGGGCAATTGTGAGAACCATGCCGGTTTGCGCCGCGACCAATGGGATGAAGTCGATCACTGGCAGGGGAGAGAGCGCGATAGCCGCGGAGAGCGATGAAGCGGTCGCGATGCTGCGCCAGGCGATTTTGCGGCGGTATTGCGGCATTGCCTTTGCCAGCGCGAGGGTCATGGCTGGGTCAGCCGCGATGATTGCCAGCGTCACCTGCCCGATCCCTTCACCTTTTAGCGCGGATATCGCGATAACCTGCTCGGGAGAGACATCCAGGTTTGCGGCGGTTTTGGCGATGATGTCCTTTTTGAACTTCTCGACGAGGTCGATTTTGTTCAATACAATGATGAAAGGCTTTTTCAGCCCCAACAGTTCGTTATATAAGCCCAGCTCGGTTTGTTTGATTCCCTGAAGCGCGTCGAAAACGAGGACGAGGAAATCGGCATGCCTGGCGGCTGCCAGGGCGTGCTCGCGCTCCGTTTCGCCAACCGCACCCACCGCGTCCGCGCCGGGCGTGTCGATCATGTTGAAAATACCTGTGTCGGCTTCCTGGTTGACGCGCGTCGTGCCGGGGATGGGGCTTACCTCCGCCTGGTCGGTTTTGGCACGGACGAATTGATTAAAGAGGGTGGACTTCCCGACATTGGCAGGACCAATCAGGGCGACACTCTTGTGGGTGCCAAGCACCGCTTTGGAGTTCATCAGTGCCAGATCAATCAGGCTGTTCAGGGGGTTTTTGTTGAGCGGGATGCCTTGCAGCAAGCTGTCGATTTCGGTCCGCTGCTGCTCTGGGACCACCTGCCAGGCACGCTTAAGCAGCGTTTGTGTTGGCGCGTTGAAGACCTTCTGAACATCTGAAAATTCGGGCATTTCTTGTCACTTTCTCCGGTGGTAGTTGAAATTATACGATAGGAATGGGGATGATTGAAGTTGAGAGGGGTGGGTATGGGGCTGGTTTTTGGCTGCAAGTTGACGGCGGAAAAAGATTGTGGGAATTTCCTGAAAAAAAGTTGACTTTTCGACTGATTTCAGGTAATATCGTTGGGCAACCTGGCGAGGTAGCTCAACGGTGGAGCAGTGGACTCATAAGCCATTGGTTCTGGGTTCAAATCCCAGCCTCGCCATCTTTTTATTTAATCCACCTGTTTAGGTTCTGTTATTCTGGTTTAGTTTTTCGGATTCTGTCTTTGGGTTCTGTGTTTACCCCGAGGGGGTACTGCGCAAATCCCAGCCTCGCCATTTTTTTATTTAATCCATCTGTTTGTTTTTTTGGTTTCTGTTATTCGGGTTCTGTGTTTACCCCCTGCATCCGGGAATTTTGAGTCGTAGGGGCAGACCCCCGTGTCTGCCCTGAACCGCTGCATGCATGTAAC
>JAYFQB010000106.1:0-5731 GCA_034927385.1 Anaerolineaceae bacterium
GCGTAGGGCGAGATTGGAAGCAATGTGAATATCAATGCGTAGTGACGTGGATGTGCTTCCAATCCGCCATCACATCAGCAAGTATTTACACGGCTGCCAGGACCCTCCTTTCGATACCGATGCAGGATCCTCCGAAACTGCCGCTCGGTGATGTCCAGTTTGAGTGCAGCCTCTTGTCAATGCGCAACCCGTAATGCCTCATATAAAAATGTAACTTTGGGTGATACGTTGCCTCAATTGAAAAAGTAACTATGCAATCTTTAGAATATATCTAAATTCACGAGATTCCCCTGTACTTGCGAGGTCGGGAAGTACAACGGCTAGAACAACCGATAGAACTGATGGAGACCTTATGGTCAGGACCCTTGCGAGGTCAGGAGACCTCGCAAGAACAAGATAATTATGCTTGTTTCCGGGCAGACACAGGGGTCTGCCCCTACGACTCCCATTGCCTTCAATTGCCCCGGATGCAGTGATGTAGGGCGAGATTGAGGGCGCCATGGATTCTGGGTTGGAAGAACGTAAATTGCCCTCAATCCGCCGATCACAAATGTTTTTGATTTACCGCAACGGCGGAGTGGTGAACCCGGAGACCTTCGGTCAAATCGCGTGCGCGGCGAGGTTATCAGAAGGATGGAGACCTTATGGCCAGGTCCCTTGCGAGGTCAGGAGACCTCGCAAGAACAAGGTTGTGCTTCCAATCCGCCATCAAACAACTTTTCCCTCAAACGGCAGATTGATGGCACGATACGATCTTCCATCACACCACTAGCGGTGCCATCAATCTCGCCCTACAGCATATTTTTTGCAGGGGAGTTGGGCATTCGCAGCCACAGCAACGTGGACCTGGATGTGCTTCCAATCCGCCATCACACATCTATTCCCTCACTACGGTAAGGGGCATCTGTAAGGGGCATCTCGCCATTTATGACATCAATGGATTATACTTAGCGAGGTCGGTTATATTCCAAAAAATTGAGGAGAGATATGGCGGAACAAAACCATTTTGATCGCTGGCAGGAGAAGTTCTATAAGCCTGCAATTAATAAATTCCCAGAAAGAAAACCTGAATTTAAGACTGACTCTGGCATCACATTAGAGCCTGTTATTCCACCCTCTGAGATTCCTGAAGATCGGGAAGCAAGTCTCGGGTATCCAGGTGAGTACCCATTTACCCGCGGCGTTCAACCAACAATGTACCGCGGTAGGCTCTGGACAATGCGGCAGTACGCCGGCTATTCCAGCGCGGCTGAATCGAACAAACGCTACCGCTTCTTGCTTCAACAGGGGCAGACAGGGCTTTCGGTCGCGTTCGACCTGCCCACCCAGATTGGCTATGACGCGGATGACCCGATCGCGATTGGCGAAGTGGGCAAGGTTGGCGTTTCGATTTCATCCATCGAAGATATGGAGACCTTGTTCACGGAAATTCCGCTTGATAAAGTCTCGACAAGTATGACTATTAACGCGCCAGCCGCTGTTTTGCTGGCGATGTATATTGCAGTTGCCAAAAAACAAGGCGTTTCCTCATCCGCCTTGCGAGGGACTATTCAGAACGACATTCTTAAGGAGTACATTGCAAGGGGGACGTATATCTTCCCGCCTACGGCAAGCATGCGTTTGATTACGGACATTTTCCATTTCTGTAAGACTGACGTGCCTAACTGGAATACCATCAGTATTTCGGGATACCACATCCGCGAAGCTGGCTCAACAGCAGTGCAGGAAGTGGCTTTCACGCTGGCAAACGCAATCGCATACATTGAAGCCGCAATCAAGACAGGCATGGATGTTGATGAGTTTGCTTCGCAGCTTTCGTTCTTCTTCAATTCGCATAACAACTTCCTGGAAGAAGTTGCTAAGTTCCGGGCAGCCCGCCGGATTTACGCCAAAATCATGAAAGAACGTTTTGGGGCAAAGCTTGCCAACTCACAGAAACTGCGTTTCCATACCCAAACAGCAGGTTCGACTCTGACCGCGAAACAACCTGAAAATAATGTTGTACGCGTGACACTGCAGGCACTGGCTGCAGTTTTGGGCGGAACCCAATCCTTGCACACGAATAGTATGGACGAGGCTTTGTGGCTGCCAACTGAAAAGTCCGTGCAGGTTGCTTTGAGAACCCAACAAATTATCGGATACGAGTCTGGCGTTGCCGACACCATCGACCCGCTCGCGGGATCATACCTGGTGGAACATCTGACTGATGAAATTGAAAAACAGGCGATGGAATACCTGAGAAAAATCGACGAGATGGGCGGAGCTTTGCAGGCTATCGAGAACGGCTACGTTCAGGGCGAGATCCAAAACGCGGCATTCGGGGCGCAACGCAGGCTTGAAAACCAGGAAGATATCGTGGTTGGCGTCAACAAGTTCGTTTCGGAAGAAAAGATTGAGCTCGAATCACTGAAGATAAATCCTAAGATCGAGACCGACCAACGGGAACGGCTGGCAGCGTTACGCGCCGGCAGGGATCCCGCTCTTACGGAAAGCCTGCTGGACCGGCTTGAGAAAACCGCCCTTGGCGACGAAAACATGATGCCGATCATCATTGAATGTGTCGAAAACAAACTGACGTTAGGCGAAATTTGCGGCAGACTGCGCAGGGTCTGGGGCGAATATCACGCGCCAAATTACATTTAAGGAGAATAATGAGCCAGATTAAGAAGATCAACCATGTTGCTATCGTCGTAAAAGACATCGATGAGTCCCTCAAATTCTGGGAGACTGCCCTGGGGCTCAAGCTGGATCATGTAGAGGATGTCCCTTCGCAGGCGTCCAAAGTGGCGTTTATTCCTGTTGGTGAGGGCGAAATAGAGCTTGTTCAGCCAACGAGTTCAGACTCTGGCATGGCTGCTTACCTCGAAAAAAGAGGTGAGGGCATGCATCACCTGTGCATAGAGGTGGATGACATTGAAGCAAAGATGCAAGAGCTAAAGGATGCTGGTGTCCGATTGATTAACCAGTCGCCTGAGGTGCTTCCAGGAAGAAAAATGGCATTCATCCATCCAAAATCCACCAGTGGTGTTTTGGTGGAGCTTTACGAGATCACTGCTGAGGAATAATCTTCGCGGCATTTATGCATTTGAGCCCAACCGAGAAAAGGAACAACAATGATCATAGCAAACGGAAAGGTAGTAACCTGGGGTGACCCAAACGAAATTCTTGAAGACAAAGCTCTGCTGATTAACGATGGTGTAATCCAGGAAATTGCAGACACGCGCGAGCTTATGGCTGCCCATCCAACCGAAGAGGTTTTGGACGCCCAGGGGCAGATGGTGATGCCGGGTTTGATCTGTGCTCACACGCACTTTTACGGGGCTTTTTCCCGTGGGATGGCGATCCCTGGCGAACCATCAAGGAATTTTCAGGAAATTCTCGCCAACTTGTGGTGGAAACTGGATAAGGGATTGGATGAGGACGGCGTTAGGTACTCGGCACTTGCCTTGCTGGCGGATGCCACCAGGTACGGCTGCACGACCCTGTTTGATCATCACGCGTCACCAAATTGCATTGATGGATCGCTGGATATTGAGGCGGACGCCATTACGGAATCTGGCTTGAGGGCATCGCTTTGCTACGAGGTTACCGACCGGGATGGCGAAGAGAGAGCTTTGGCTGGCATTCGGGAAAACGGGCGGTTCATTAGCGGTGTCCAGGCTGGGAAATACGGCTCCATGCTCAAAGCCCACTTTGGCCTACACGCCAGTTTGACGGTTGGTGAGCAGACGCTTGAAAAATGCCTGGCTGAAAATAATAATCGGGTTGGTTTTCATGTTCACGCGGCGGAAGGAATTGTTGATCAGGAAGATTCGCTTTCCAAATATGGCAAGCGCGTTGTGGAGCGTTTTGCCGATGCAGGCGTGTTGGGCACAAAGACGATTTTGGCGCATGGAGTGCATGTTACCCCACACGAAATTGACCTGCTTGCGCAAAGCGGTACCTGGCTTTCCCATCAACCGCGTTCAAATATGAACAACGCAGTCGGAGTGACGCCGGTTGAGGAGATGTTGAAGCAAGGTGTGAAGGTTTGCCTGGGGAATGACGGCTTTTCTAACGCAATGTGGCAGGAATGGTTCTTTGCATATCTGATTCAGAAGGACCATCAGGCGGACCCACGAGCGATGAATGGATATGACGTCATTAAGCTCGCGGTTGAGAATAATTCGAACCTTGCCACGCAAACCTGGGAAGGGTTGCGTGTAGGCAAGATAGAAAAAGGCGCCGCGGCAGATGTGATCCTGGTTGATTACCATCCAATCACGCCGATGCACGCTGGTAATCTGCCTTGGCACATCCTTTTTGGTTTCCGGGATGGCATGGTGACCACTACAATTGCCGGCGGAAAGTTGGTGATGAAGGACCGAAAACTGTTGCTGCTTGACGAAGCCGAAATTGCGGCAAAATCACGCGAAGCGGCAGTTCGCTGTTGGAATAAAGTGAATTCATTTTAGAGGAGTAATTAATGGCATACACAATCGGAATTATTGGCGGAACCGGGCGCGAGGGGCGGGGGCTTGGGTATCGCTGGGCTAAAGCAGGGCATACAATTATCATTGGATCGCGCAGCGAAGAAAAGGCGCTTGCGGCTGTTGAAGAACTTAAAGAAAGGCTGCAAGGCGAGGGTGATGTCAGCGGAACCACCAATGAAGCAGCTGTAAGAGGCTGTGATATTGCAGTTTTAACCGTACCTTTCGCGGCGCATGTTCCCACCCTTGAAGGATTGAAGGAAGATCTGCAGGGGAAGATTTTGATTGATGTTGTTGTGCCGCTGGTTCCACCCAAAGTTACTCGCGTGCAAATGCCCGAAGAAGGCAGCGCCGCTCAGCAAGCCCAGGAGATCCTCGGCGATGGCGTGAAAGTTGTGGCAGCGTTCCAGACCATTTCGTTTGAACACTTGCTTTCTGACGAGGAAATCGATTGCGACGTTTTGGTGGCTGGTGGTGATAAAGCCGCGCGCGAGGTTGTGATTGCCCTGGCTGGGGATATTGGCTTAAAAGGCTGGGACGCGGGCGTGATCCAGAATGCTGTTGTCGTTGAGGGGCTTACCTCGATTCTGATTGGGCTGAACCTTAAACACAAAGTGCCATCCTCCGGCATCCGCATCACGGGGATTAATGACGCTGCCTAAACAACTTACCTACTTTGCCCTACAGGGCATTCCCCAAATCAGACCAGGAGATAACATTGCTGGAATAATCAGCACGTCGGTTATCGATAACGGTTTGTTCCTGCAGGATGGCGACATCCTTATCCTTGCGCAAAAGATTGTCTCCAAATCTGAAGGACGGTTGGTGAACCTTACAACCGTCAAACCTTCAGCGAATGCGATTGAGTTGGCGGAATACCTCGGAAAGCGACCTGAGTTAGTGGAATTAATCCTGCAGGAAAGCAATGAGGTTGTGCGCACCAGACCTGGAACGATCATCGTTGAACATCGGTCAGGGTTTATCTGTGCCAATGCTGGGATTGATCATTCCAATGTTAAAGGCAGTTGGGGAAATGACGAGGATTGGGTGTTGTTACTGCCAGAGGACTCCGATCTTTCGGCTGCGATGATCCGCGCGGAACTGGAAGTTTTGAGCGGGGTGAGGTTGGGTGTGATGATCATAGACTCGCATGGGCGAGCCTGGCGTAACGGCGTGCTGGGCACGACGATTGGCGCGTCCGGACTGCCCGCACTGCTCGATATGCGCGGGGAAGAGGATATGTACCAGTACAAGCTCCGGGT
>JAYFQB010000359.1:0-2830 GCA_034927385.1 Anaerolineaceae bacterium
GTGCCGGTCTCCCGACCGAGCACGCGATCTGACCGTAGGTCTCCTCAGATAATATCGAGAATGCAGTATAGTGGTGAGATCAACGGAAGATCGCACCTTACTACTTTTTTATTTTCGGTAGGCGTCAAAAAATGCCAGGAGCTGTCTGGGAAGCATTCCATCAATCAGGATGCCTTCTTCCAGATGTTGAATATCCTTAACATGCCCCTTTTCATGCATCATTGAAACCAATCTGCCTTCTGTGTAAGGAAGGATCACCTTGACACGCACAAAAGTCTGGTAGGACCCAACCGCAATTGCCTCCGCTAGATCGGTCAGACCTTCCCCGGTTAAAGCGCTGATGAAAACAGAGTTCGGCTCCGCAATCTGAAGCAGTTCCTCGATCTCTTCGGAGGTCAACAGGTCAATTTTGTTGTAAACCGTCAGGATTGGGATCTCGGCTGCGCCGATCTCCTCAAGCGTTTCCAAAACGGTCAACCTCTGCGACTGGGCGCTTTTATGCGAGGCATCCACCATATGGATCAAAAGATCCGCCTCCACAATTTCTTCCAGAGTCGCGCGAAAAGCAGCAACCAGGTCGGTGGGGAGTTTTTGGATAAAGCCCACCGTATCGGTCAACAGGATGGTTTCGCCGGATGGCAGTTCAAGCTGCCTGGTGGTTGGGTCGAGCGTGGCGAAAAGTTGATCCGCAACGTAGATGCCCGCTTTGGTCAGCCTGTTCAACAAAGTTGACTTGCCGGCATTGGTATAGCCTACAAGCGCCACGACAGGAATATTGGATTTGCGCCGCTGTTGGCGATGGCGATTGCGGTGCTCGCGGACCTTGTCCAGCTCGTCTTCGAGTTTAACGATTTTCTTCTTGATTTCGCGGCGGTCAACCTCAAGCTGGGTTTCGCCGGGTCCTCTAAGACCCACGCCACCCACCGAACCAGTTCTACCAGCCGCGCCGCCTGTTTGCCTGGCAAGATGCGTCCAGGCACCGGTCAGCCGGGGAAGCCGGTAGCGATACTGAGCCAGCTCCACCTGCAGCATCCCCTCGCGTGTGCTGGCATGCTGCGCGAAGATATCCAGAATCAACGCCGTCCGATCGATGACCTTCTTTCCATGCCCCAATTCTTTTTCAAGTTCCCGTTGGTGCCGGGGCGAAAGCTCTTCATCAAAAAGGATGACTTTAGCGTCCAGCTCATCCGCCATCAGCTTGATTTCCTCAAGTTTGCCGCTGCCAACATAGGTTCGCGAGTTGGGGTTTGGCAAGTTTTGCGTGACCTCCCCCACAACCTCGAGCCCGGCGGTTTCTGCCAGCAGCTCAAGTTCCCGCAGGGAATCATCAAGCGTGAAACGAGGATCTGTTTCGGACCTGAGCTGCACCCCAACCATCAAGGCTGCTTCGGGTGCAGCTTCAGTATTTATAGGTTCGTTTGTTGTGTTTTTATCGATGGTTTTCAACCCATTCCTTAAGTCTACGCATAGCTTCGGCGATCCGGTCTGTTGGGATCACAATTGAGATCCGGATATAATCCTCGCCGCTTGGACCATAAATTACGCCTGGCGTGATGCTTACGCCGGTGTCCTGCAATAAATCCGCGCAGAACCTGACAGGGTCGCTAAAGCCCTCCGGCAGCTTCGCCCAGAGGTACAGAGCCGCTTCGGGCAGGTCCACCTCGAAGCCGGCGTCAATCAAACCCTGATAAACCACATCACGGCGGGCTTCATAAATCTTATTGCGGTTCTTCAACCAAGCCTGGTCGGAAGTCAGGGCAACCACCGCGGCATCCTGAATTGGAGCAAAGATGGAGGAGTCGATCTGGCTCTTGTAATTTGAAAGCAGCCTGATGATCTCCGCGTTGCCGACCGCCATGCCGATGCGCCAGCCAGCCATGTTGTAGGTCTTTGAGAGCGAATTAAACTCGACAGCAACATCTTTGGCACCATCCACCTCAAAAATGCTTGGTGGAATATAGTCGTCAAACGCCAGATCGCAATAGGGGGCATCATGAGCAATCAGGATGTCGTACTTTCGGGCATAGTCCACGGCTTTGGCATAAAAGTCCAGCCCGGCTGTGGCACCGGTTGGGTTGTTCGGATAATTAAGCCACATGATTTTTGCTTCCCTGGCAACGTCTTCAGGGATGGCGTCAAAATCAGGTAAAAAGTTGTTTTTCTTGAGCAGCGGCATAAAGTGATAACGCGCGCAAGCCAACTCCGCCCCAGCAAGGTAGACCGGATAGTAAGGATCTGGCAAAAGCACCATGTCGCCCGGATCGAGCAGGGTATGGTTAAGATTGAATAAACCTTCCTTTGACCCAATCAACCCCACTGCCTCAGTAGAAGGATTGATCTCGACGTTGAAACGCCTTTTGTAATAGGTGCTTACTGCTTTGAGGAATGCTGGTGTACCGCCGGCTGGTGAGTAGCCGTGCTTCTTAGGATTTCGGGCTGATTCAACCAGCTTGTCAATGATGAAGTCCGCGGGTGGAAGATCAGGCGAGCCCATGTCCAGCCGAATTACGTCCACCCCTCGTTCAGCCAGGTCAGCCAGAACTCCCTTTAAGCCAGCAA
The DNA here is from genome assembly GCA_034927385.1 of Anaerolineaceae bacterium. GTDB lineage: Bacteria > Chloroflexota > Anaerolineae > Anaerolineales > Anaerolineaceae > Mesolinea. The sequence continues at coordinate 2,560 of JAYFQB010000359.1, forward strand.
AGAAATAAGGTTTTAGATTCGCTACAGTTTTTGACGGTTTGATCATATCGCTTTGTAATCCTTCTCCTTTTTTGTTGATTATAAGCCACCCTGCCCAAAAAGAGGAATACATCTGCCTGGGAGAGCCTCGACGCGGTTCGGTTTACACAAGCAGACTTTTAAAACCTTTGGTATACTTCTTGCACAAAGCAAACTGACAGTCGTAATCTGTCGCGCGAAAGGGCTATTATGCTGATACTCCCAAGTCAACAGACCACCACATCCATGTCGG
>JAYFQB010000148.1:0-4935 GCA_034927385.1 Anaerolineaceae bacterium
ATTTAAACTTCCCTTTTCCTGAACGGCAAGAATTGGGGATGTGTTGGTATATCCCCAGCTGATTGGGAATGCTGGTTCAATCAAGCAACGAGCCGCAATACTCGCACAGTTTCCCCTTGGAAATCGCGCCGCAACTTTTACAGCGTTTCGGTTCTTCCGCTTTTGTCTGAAATGCAATTTCTTTTTCTCTGAGTTCGGCTTCCCGTGCTTTTACCTTTAGATCGGCTTCCCTTTCGGTTTTCTTTTGCCGCGCAGCTCTTATCGACGGGTAGTACTGCTTAATCAGCAAGGCAGTTCCGATCAGTATACTAATAAGAGCGGTTTGTCCATCCGTGCCGATGCTGCCGAAACCGCCAATTAGGAAAAAAGCCGCAACGAAAATTTTCCAGTTAGCTCTGAACCAGGATTTTTGTCGAGGTAAATACACAATCTCGCCGTTAAGGTTTCCCGATGGAACAAAATTAGTCGAACATGATTGGCAGAGGTATCTATTCCCATCGTATGCACCCCCTGCTTTTCCGAAATCAAACTTCCTGCCGCAAACTTTACAAATTACCCATTGAGATTGCCTGCCCATAGTCACCCCAGATAAGTTTGTGAATTTCCTGAAAGTATACCACTCCGGGCGGCAAACACGAGAAGATTCCCGCAGGAATGAGAACGGTTACAGGCGTTTTTTTGGGGGGTTCTTAGTTGACACAATTCAAATAAACCCCTCAGGAACTACCAAGCCGCCGCCGCAAGATCGTCCGCCTGATTTTCCGCACCCGCAAAGGCGAATGATATAATCATTCAAATAACTTACCAGAGGTGCTCATGGAAGATTTTATTACGATCGCACAAATCGACGCGGCGGCGGATGCCGTCAGGGCGCGTATTCATACCCAACCCGAGTTCGCGCTGATCCTCGGTTCCGGACTGGGTGAGTTGGCTGATTCGGTAGAAAACCCCACCATCATCCCCACCCGCGAAATTCCCCACTGGCCCGTTTCGACCGTGCCAGGGCATAAGGGGCGTTTGATCATCGGGCAGCTCGAGGGCAAAGAGGTTCTCGTTTTGCAGGGGCGAACGCACTACTACGAAGGTCACTCCGTCTCAAAAATTGGTCTGCCGATCCGCGTAATACAGCGGTTGGGCATCAAAACTCTGATTATTACCAACGCTTCCGGCGGACTGAAGGACGACTTTTTTCCAGGCGACCTGATGCTGATCAAAGATCATCTTGCCCTTTTACCCATGGCTGGCGAGAATCCACTGCGGGGACCCAACCTGGACGAATTTGGCCCACGTTTCCCTGATATGAGCGCGATTTATAACCCCGAACTGATCCAGCTCGCCGAAGAAGTCGGCGAATCGCTTGATCTGAAGCTCAAAAAAGGTGTTTACGTCTGCCTATCCGGACCGTCGTTTGAAACTCCCGCGGACTGCCGTTTCCTAAAGATGGTCGGCGTGGACGCGGTGGGCATGTCTACCGTTCCGGAGGCGATTGTTGCCAAGCACGGCGGCATGAATATCCTCGGGGTTGCTACCATTACCAATAAAATCGATCCTGATGGCACCAACAAAGCAACCCATCAGGAGGTGCTCGAGGTTGGCGATAAACTCGCTCCGAACCTGATGCGCCTGTTGAAGGGCGTGCTTCGCCGACTTTAGTCGTTCAAAAGCCAAGCAGTATGGAATACGTCATCAAATTTCTGGCGGATTTTGAAGTCCCGATTTATCTGATTCTCGGGATTGTTGCTGTTGTGTACCTGCGGCGGATTGTAATATCGCTCGAGGAGAAGCGTACAGCAATCTTCGGATTGGAACGCGAAGCCGCCCAACAAAAGGTGACCTCCGCCGCGTCGATCCTCATCCTGGTTGGTCTGCTAACTGTGATGGAGTTCGTTGTGGCTACTTTTTTGGCAGGGGAGCTTTCGCAGCAGGCGACTTTTGCCACCCCTACGATCGAGGTGCTCACCACCCCCACCACCACCCTGCTCGGTCCGGTTCCGACCGACGCGACTCCGACGCCTACGCTTTATCCTCAGGCGCAAATTGAGGGGATTGACTCGTATTGTGTGAACGACGTGCTCGAGATTGGAAGCCCGAAGCATGATGGAGAGGTAAGCGGAGTGGTTGAGATTGTTGGGTCGGTGAATACACCTTCGCTCGGTTCCTATCGCTACGATTTTTCGACGATGGGAGAACCCAACTGGCAGACGATTGCAGCCGGCAGCGGAATGCACATCGATGAAAACCTCGGAAGTTGGTATACCAGCAACCTGGATCCCGGACCATACATGCTGCGGTTGGCGGCACTGGATAACCAGGGCAACGAAACGTCAACATGTGTTATTGTTGTTAATGTGATAGCAGATGATTAAGAGGGTAAGATGGCAAAACTAAAAATTCTGGTCGCAACCCGCGCGCACATGGAAAAAATGATGGCGATGGACCACCGCGTCAACACGGTCTACTCTTATCGGCTGCAAACCAGCCAGGACCCATTGGGGTGGGGGCTTACGTTCCAGCGAGTGAAATTGCCGCGGGAGGTAACCATCAGATATCCCCGCGATGAGAATTCTCTGCTGCGGTCCTGGGCGGACGCTGAATTGATCTACGCGGGCATGCTCGATGACCTGCTTGTGGCATATGTGACGCTCGAAGCCAAAACCCTGCCCAAAACAGCTCGCATCTGCGATTTGGTGGTGACGCCGGAAGTGCGGATGAACGGTATCGCGGGCATGATGATAGCCGCCTGTGAAAACTGGTCTGCCAAAAAACATCTGGACCGGGTGTTGATCGAAATTCCCATGCGCAACTACCCCGGGGTCAGCCTGGCGAAAAAATGCGGTTATGAGCAGTGTGGATTTTTGGACCAATATTTTCCAAATTCCGACCCGGCTTTGTTCTTTGAGAAAAAACTCGGGAGCTAAAGCTTGTGATCCTTCCTTTCGCGCTTGACCTGACAGGGATTTTTGAAACTGTCTACCAGATCCTGGCTGCCGGTGTGGCGATCACGGCGGTGGCTTTGGTGATGTACGCAAGCAGTTTCAACTTGCGCGACCGTCTCGTGCATACCTACGTTTTCCTCCTGGTATGTGTCCTGCTGATCTATGCTGGTGAGGCGATGGCGGGTGTATCGAATACACCAGTTTACGTGGAATTTCTGCTCCAGATGCAATGGGTTGGGCTGGTGATGCTGCCGGCGGTCTATCTCCATTTTTCTGACGCGCTCCTTACCATGACAGGGCGACCAAGCCGCGGTAGGCGAAGGCTGATGGTGCTCTTTGTCTACCTGCTTTCGGGCATTATGGCGATCCTGATCTTTTTTGGCGTCACTGTCGGCGGGCTTGCTTCAGAAGAGGCACCCGCACCATACCTTGAACGCAATCTGGTCACCTTTCTCTTCGGCATTTATTACATCCTGGTGATGTTGATGGTTAGCTACAACTTGCTAAGGGTTGTGCTGCGCAGCGCCACCCGCACCAGTCAGCGCCGATTGTTCTATCTTTCCGCTGGCGCGGCTGCGCCTGCCCTGACGAGCATTTTGTTCCTCTTTCACGGCAACCTAACCATGGCGAGTCATCCTGACTTTTATTGGCTGGTTTCAATTGTGGGTGGGTTTATCACAGGCTTTTTCCTGATCGTGATGGCGTATGTGGTTTCATTGTTTGGGCTCAACTGGACGGATCGTGCCATCAAGAGCCGCTTAATGCGTTGGATGCTGCGGGGTCCATTTGTTGCCGCAATCGTTTTGGGCATGACCACGGACGTAAGGCGCTTAGGCGAATCTCAGGGCATCGCGAACTTCTTCCTTACGCCTGTTGTGATGGTCGCGGGGATTCTCGTGCTCGAATACGCGATCACACTTGCCTCCCCTTATCTCGAAAAATCCTTTTTCTGGGGTGAGGACCGGGGGGATTTAGAAGTCATCCAATCCTTGCAAGACCGGATGCTGACAGGAAAAGACCTGAACCAGTTCCTGGAAATGATCATCACCTCCATCTGCGACAGGCTGCAGGTGAACGCGGGTTTTGTCGCGGTTTTAGAAGGCGGCAAGATCGACCGGGTAATCCAAACCGGAAGCAAGAAGAGCCTTTCTTCTCTCAATCTGGACGACAACCTCCTGCAAGAGATTGACAGCTCAAAGCAAGGGGATGAAATTTTTCAGACCCTGGGAGACTTGAATGTGGTTCGGTTGGAGCATGAAAATGGAGAGGGGAGTAAGTCTCTTTTAGGGGTATGCGGCTTCCTCAGGTATAACCCGAGCCTGGTGGAGAAGGAAGACCTGAAAGCGGTTCGTCTTTTGCTGGACCGCGCCGCGATTGCCCTTAAGGACCGCGCGCTCCAACAGCAGGTATTGCGGTCCATAACGAGCTTACAGTCCGAAGTGGACTACATCCAGGACTTGCGTGCCAACGCCAGTTACAACCAGCAGCGAATCTACAATTCTGAAACATGGAACGTACCGGATGAGATGACCGATTGGGTAAAGGACGCCCTGACGCACTATTGGGGCGGACCGAAACTGACAAACAACCCACTCATGAACTTTAAGGTGGTTGAATCTGCAAGCGAGGCGAACGAAGGCAACAAGGTTAACGCGCTGCGATCCATCATTAAGGAAGCCATCGAAAAAATACGCCCTGAAGGCGAACGCAAGTTCACCAGCGACTGGCTGCTTTATAACATCCTCGATATGAAATTCCTCCAGGGCAAGAAGGTAAGGGATGTGGCGCGCAAACTCTCGGTTTCTGAAGCCGACCTCTACCGCAAGCAGAAAGTCGCGCTCGAAAGCGTCGCCCAGAAGATTGCTGAAATGGAACTGGACGGAGCTGATGCCAGCCCGGGTCAGACGAATGAGACCGAACCCTCTGAGGACAAACCCGCCGAAAGCGATTCTACTGAAACCACCCCTTCAGAATCCACTGAAGAAGCCTAACTGGCACG
>JAYFQB010000083.1:0-7188 GCA_034927385.1 Anaerolineaceae bacterium
TCTCCTTCTTTTTCGTGATTTTTAGCGTTCAAAATAGAGTGAGGAATATTTTCTCTCTCCAAATATTTAGAAACCAATTCATTCTTCTCAATAGAAATTGTACCAATAAGTACTGGCTGACCCTTGTCAAAAAGTTCTTTCACTTGTTTGGCTAAAGCTTTTAATTTTCCTTTTTCTGTCTGGAAAATTAAATCCCCTCTGTCATCACGCTGAGAAGGTTTGTTGGTAGGAATTTCAGTCACTGGCAAAGCGTAGACTTTGAAAAATTCTTCTTCACTGGTTTTAGCTGTTCCTGACATTCCAGAAAGCTTTCTATAAAACCTAAAATAATTTTGGAAAGTAATAGAGGCGACTGTCTTAGACTCTTTTTGAATTGGCACATTTTCTTTAGCTTCGATTGCTTGATGAAGCCCATCACTCCATCTTCTGCCAGGTTGCATTCTTCCGGTAAATTCGTCTACAATCATCACCTCTTTTTGAATACGACCATCATCTTTTTGCATATCTCGCACCACATACTGCTTTTCTCTAATAAAAAGAGATTTGGCTTTGACGGCAGTTTCTAAATGGTGCACCAATTTAATATTTTCTGAAGCGTAAAAGTTTGCTAAATTAAATTCCGCTTCAGCTTTAGCGATACCACTAGGCTTGAGAGAGACAGCTCTCTGCTTTTCATCTTTAGTAAAATCTTCTCCTTCAATTAATTTGTCAGCAAAACGAGCAAACCTTTTATAAAGCTCATCTGACTCTTGAGCTTCAGAAGAAATAATGAGTGGAGTTCTAGATTCATCTATTAAAATAGAGTCTACTTCGTCCACAATAGCAAAATTGTGTTCTCTTTGGACAAGCTCTTCTGCATTGTAAACTAAATTGTCTCTCAAATAGTCAAAACCAAATTCATTATTTGTCCCATAAGTAATATCAGCTCCATAAGCTTCTTTTCTAGAAACAATTTTCAAATATTCATTTTCAACTTTAAAGCTTCCGGTCTCCTCAATATCTTCGTCAGTATTTTCTGCTTTAAGCTCACTCATATTTTGAATGGAATGTCTATCAAAAAGAAAAGACACTTGATGATTGAGCACTCCGACAGTTAAACCAAGAAAATCATAAATTCTTCCCATCCAAACTGCGTCTCTTTTTGAAAGATAGTCATTCACTGTCACAATGTGTACCCCACGCCCAGAAAGTGCATTCAAATACGCCGGCAAAGTTGCTACCAAAGTCTTTCCTTCTCCAGTTCTCATTTCAGCAATATATCCTTTATGCATGATCATTCCTCCGACAAGTTGTACAGGATAATGCATCATACTCAAAGTCCTACGAGCAGCCTCACGCACCAAAGCAAAAGCTAAGACAATATTTTCGTCTAAAACTTCTTGAACAATTTTTTGACTTTGTTTACGAAATTCTTCGTCAGAAAGATTTTTATCTTTTAAAGCATCTTCTTTTTCTTTAATTTCAGCTTGAACAAGCTTTTTTAATTCTAAACTAGTATTTTTCAAATCCTCATCAGAAAGCTCTTTCATTTTCATTTCCTGTCCCAAAACTTTCTCTACAGTAGGGTTTAATTTCTGAATCAATCTTTCATCTTCAGACTTAAAAATTTTCTTTAAAAACGGCATATAATTTTAAGGGCATCAAAACCCCTCTTTTAAATAAAGCTAATATAATAGTTAAATAATAAAGCTATTTTAACACAAAAACCTCACTTTTACCACAAAAAGACTTTAGGAAGAAGTCGCGGTTTCTGAGACAATTTCAGTAGTTGTAGGGTTTTCTGGAATATTTATACCTGGAGTATCTGTAGCGTTATTTGTAGCTCCAGTAGTCAAATTAGATAATATTTGAGCAATAGTGCTTGTCCCTGAATTTTCATCAACAGTGGTATCCGGAGAAGATGTAGAGGTGGTGGAAGTTGTAGCATTTGATGAAGAACCATTTGGATTAGAAATTGCTTTATTAATTTCTTCTTGAGTAGAAGCGATTCCGAGACCAAGACTTTCTAAATCGTCTCCAGTGATACAGACATAATTTCCAGTAGAATTTTTAATACAAAGTTTAGTGACTTCTATCATTCCAGCTTCGGTGATTCTCCAATTTCCACTTGCACTTTCTAGAGCTTTAATATTTGTAAGAGCGTTATCATTTAAATTGAGAGAAAAGTTGGACTGGGTCAAAGTATTAGTCAAAGCTTTGATAGAAGCGAGTGAGGAAGTAGAGAATAGATTTTCTAAATTAGTCAAAAGAGTTTGTTGTTCTTCTAATATAGTCGTAGAAGCTAAAGTGAGTGCAAGATTATTTAATGAAGTTTTAATAGTGTTATTTATGAGAGTAGAAGAGCCAACATTTGCAAAAATAGATTTTTCACTCAATTCATTTACTCCTGCTACAAGATATGGAGTCATACCAGCATAGTTTACCCCTTTCATACCATCGGTATCAGTAGAAACTAGATCTGGGAAAATTTGTTCTATATTTTGAGCGATAAAGCCCGTGCGTTTTGGTGTGTTGTCTGTATCAGAATTCCAATTATATTTTACTACTTGAAGTTTAGAAAGTTTTTCTAAAGCTGAATAAGGATTTTCTGCTGAAGTGGTAGCATTTTCAAAAGTGACAGTTTCTAAAGTGAATGGTTCAGCTGTCGCCAATAACTCAATATTCTTTTTAAGATTAATATCTGAAGAACAAGTGAGAGAAGTAGTGTTTGGATTGATGGTACAGTTACCTGTGGAGTTGGTGAAGCGGGCGACAATTCCAGAGATGGAGGAGTTGCCGACATCGAGAGCATAAGTTGGTAGAGTTCTAATACCTAAAGATGTTCCGAGGTACGCAGAACCACTTATTCTAAAATTAGCAACTTGATCAGAGTCGGATTGATTTATAATATATCTTGCATCAGTCAGACTTAACAGAGATCCTGAATACATTCTTCTCACTACTCCAGTAGATTCATTTACGGTGAGAAGCATATCTGTAAGATCTGCCATCTGAAGCCCAACAAGTTGTAATGGATTCGCTGTGTCTTCTACTGTTAAACGATATCCTGGAGTAGAAGTTCCAATTCCAACCCTTCCTCCCGCAACAGGAGTAGTGACAGGATTACCAGAGGTGTTTGACTGAAGTCCTGTACCAAAGAGAACTCCGCCTATATTCATACTATTAGCTACTGCGTTTGGAAGAGAGATATTTGTACCTATGATTATGTTGTTAGAGCCAATATTGTTTCCGGAGAAAGTCATACCAGCTTTGTAACCGAAAAGATTAGAGTAGGAAGAGTTGGAAGCCTCAAGTCCAGCAGATTGTCCAAAGAAGTTAGAGAAAGAAGAATTAGAAGCTTGATAGCCGGCACTTGGTCCAAAGAAGTTAGAACGGGCAGCTCCAGTTGCTCCATATCCTGCACCAGAACCAAAGAAGTTAGAGATAGAAGCGTTATTCGCTCCAGATCCTGCATTAGTACCAATAGCTGTAACATTATTTGCATTAGCTTGCGCCCCATCACCAATAGCAATAGATCCAGTAATTCCTGACGCGACAGATGGAATAGATGTTGGAGCGGTAGACGGCTCTGCATAATATGCAGTACTAGCGTTAACTTTTTTCCAAGCCGTATCATCCCAATATAATTCTTGTTTATTTTCATCAAGATAAGAAACTCTATACGTCCCAAGTCCAGCTATACCTCGAGTCACAAACTTTACTTCACTAGAACTTGCAGATGTATAAGCAGCAGAAATAGATAAGTCAATTGGACTAGTACTAGATACACCTTTTAATTCACTGAACTCACCTCGACCAATAGCTAGAGCAGGAAGTTTTGTGTCTACAACCTGTCTAAAAGTTGAGGCGGTTACATTATGCGTTGTCTCTAACCGAAACACTTGCCCCAAAAAAGTATTTCCACCAGTCAATGCTCTTATAATATTTTGAGAAAAAACAGTTGTAGCTCTATTATCAATAAATATATTCTGTATATTATTGAATTCAAACTTTTCAGTTATAGAATTATTATTGAAATTATCATGTATAAAATTATATTTAAAAGCATTACCAATAGTATTCCAACCAAAAGTTTTTTCCGTGGGTATTGCTATGACATTATTAGAAAACTCAATACCCATACTAGAATTTCTAAAGCCAAAAGTGCCTGTTGCGCTAAGACCAGAAGATGAGATGAAGTTATAACGAAAATGATTTTGGAAATTATTGTTATAGACTGCACCATAGTATGTATTGTAATAGTTAATCCATTGCCAGGTATTATGCCCCACGCTCGTATAAATGTATGTAGTCGCTTGATTTCTGTGGGCAAATTCATTATCTTCTATGATATGATCCCCAATATATCCACTAAGCGGAATAAAAACCATATTATTTCCATCAATAATATCTTGATTTTGAGGGATCCATTCCGCCAAAGCTCTAGACTGTATAAATCTATTATCCTGAATAAAAGGATCGTTGTCATAATTTTGGAACATATAAAAATCTTGAGATTCTCCAGTGGGGGTAAATAACAAGTTAAGAGAAACAGCTCCAGCTGAATTGTGTCCTATAAAAAGATTATCCTCAATTTGTAAATTAATCCACCAATCTTTATTAGTTACAGCATTACCAATATTATTTGCTTTGACACTAGCATAAAGAACACCTCCACTTTTGACTACCTTAAATTTTGGATAGGTTACAGTAGGAGAATATGTTTCCCCCGTTACTTGCCACCTTCTAAACTGTACATTCCTAAAATCAAAACCGACATCATTATCCTTCAACGTATCGTGTCTTTTATAAATATATCCTTTGGTAGCACCTCTGACTTGAGTCTGATCATTCACATGGTTATACCAAATAATATCTTGAGGATAAATAGTAGACTTAGCTACCTTGTCAATTTCATTACTAGTAACTGCTGTAAGTATAAGAGGTTCTATGGGTCCAGATTTTACAACATTGGTAACAGGTTGAGTATATACAGTTTGATAGTCCGTAAGTAAATATTTTGTACCAGGAACAAGTTCAGATGCGTTAATTTTATTAATCAGATCTGCATATGTGAGAGACACTGGTTTATTAGGAGCCATTTCTTCAACATTCCAAATGACATCCACAGATCCATTCACTGATTTTGTTGTATCACCAATAGTAATATTTCTAGCTGTCCCCCAGTTAGCGGTAGTGATATTAGTTGTTCCATCAAAGAGAGTGCCGTTAATAGTTCTAGCTGTAGCTAATTTAGTAGCAGTATCTGCATTACCCACAAGATTGCCTGTAAAGGTTGGAGCGGTAATATTACCAGTGACAGTCCCTCCCGTAAGTGGAAGATACAGCCCTGCATGATTCCCCCAAGAGTAAGCAGTATCCCATTGAGTTTGTTTAGCTGTAGTTGGTATAGAATAACCAGAAGCTAGACCTAAAGCTAGCGTTCCTGAAGTGGTAATTGGTGAACCTGTAACAGTGAGTCCTGTTGGGACAGTCATAGCTACAGAGGTAACTGTACCTTGTGGTATTGTTGGGAAAGTAGCTAAAGCACCAGCTCCTGTAATGTATTGAGCAGCAGTACCTCCTGGAGCAAAACTATGAGAGTGACTACTTGTGGTTACTGTATCACTAGAAGATAGAGTGGTTGGTGATGGAGTACCCAGAGTTAAAGTAATATTAGAAGATAACGCTCCTCCTCCTGTTAAACCATTACCAGCAGTGATAGTTCTAGAAGTTGGTACAGCATCTGTAATACCGTAACCTGCAAGAGTGGTAGGAATAGAAGAAAGATTTGCAAAAGGTATAGCGATATTTGCTGTACCGTCAAAAGAGACACCAGCAATAGTTCTAGCAGTCTGTAATTTAGTAGCAGATCCTGCATTGCCATCAATATTTACTCCAGTTAGAGATAACGCTCCACTTGCTCTATTCAAAGCTATTCCTGTAGTACCAATATATACAGTAGAATTACCTAAAACAGTAGAAGGTATAGTACCTGTTAGATTAGCAGCTGTTAGATTAGTAAGATTTACTCCAGAAACTGCTGGAAGTTGAGATGATGCATTTAATTGAACTAAGTTATTAGCTCCTGTACCTACTTGCAGAGATGTATCCCAAGCAGAACCAGTAGATACTGCAACTCCAGAAGGAGGGTAAACCATAACTGTAGAATTTCCATAAGTATTTGAATTATTATCCGCTAAAGTTCCTGTATAGTCTACGACTTGCCAAGTAGTATTTGCCACAGTCGTCATAAGATAAACCGTATCGTATTTTCCTCCAGTAAGATATCCAGTAACACCAGTATCATTTCCCTCAATTAAAATATTATCCCCTGATGCGGCTGCAACTTTAAATCCGCCAGTTCCCAATCCTGTGACGCCGATAACAGACCCTACAGCAGAAGTTGCTGGTAGAGTAACTGTAAGCTCTGTTGGAGAATTGGCTATATACATTCTATTGATTGCTCCTGTAGTATTAGTTGTGATAGCTGCGGGAGTAAAGCCCCAACCTGTGTAAGTAGTATTTGCATCACTTTGTTGCTGAGAACCTATCAAATGATAATATGTCCCATCGTAGTAATACATAAGAACACCTCCTGCAGCAGTAGTGTGTCCAAGTGTGGCAGCGTTAGCATTTTGCAATCTAACATTTCTTGCCCCAGACCCATCAATATTCAAAGTTGCTGAAGCGGCTGTTTGTCCAGATGTATAAGTAATCAAAAGAACATCTCCAACAGTAGGTGTGTATGAACCACCACTCGTAGTTACTATTTTTGCCGCAGTAGAAGCGGCCGTAGCAGTTGTCGCAGAAATAAATGCATTCCTTTTTTCATCTAAAGCATTTTTAAGATCTGTTTGATTTGTTAAAGTCCCAGTCAGGGAACCCCAAGGTATAGTTAATGAATCTAAAGAAGTGCTAGCCAACACTCCATTCACAGTAGAAGAGAGTACATTTCCAGCAAAGGAAAGAAGGTTTGTAGCTCCGATCTCTGCATTTGTCCAAGCATAGTTAGCGGATCCATTTACACTCTTAGTAGTATCACCAATAGTAATATTTCTAGCTGTCCCCCAGTTAGCAGTAGTAATATTAGCTGTACCATCAAAGCTTGTGCCGTTAATAGTTCTAGCTGTAGCTAGGCTAGTAGCGGTGTTAGCATTACCTATGAGATTACCAGTGAAAGTTGGAGCGGTAACATTTCCAGTAAGA
>JAYFQB010000050.1:0-17139 GCA_034927385.1 Anaerolineaceae bacterium
CTGATAGCCATCGCACGGGATGCTTTCAGAGGGGTGGACCTGACCCCCGTGCTTGATATAGATTATGAAATCTCCCTCGATAAATTGCAGCCTGATCACTTTCCGGGGATTTTTGAAGCTGTTGAACAGCTGGAGCCCACGGGCGAGTCCAATGCGAGCGCGTTATTTTGCAGCAAGAATTGCCGCGTGATCCGCAGGAATGCGGTCGGCAAGGGTGAACACCTCAAATTAGTGCTCGGGGCAGGCAAAAACCAGTTCGAGGCAATCGCTTTTCGCCAGGGGGCGCTCATCGATAGCCTGCCGGAACAGGTGGACATCGCTTTTACTTTTGAGATTAATGAGTTTAATGGACGCAGCACAATCCAACTAAACCTGCGGGATATTCGTCCCGCTGGTTAATAGCCTGGCTGGGCGAACGGCTCAATCAGGAAGTGCTTCGAGTTGGTCTCAACCCGGCCGTCTTTATAGGTTACGGCTTCATAGGTCCTCATACGGACTGACTCACCCGCAATTTTTGCTCTGGTGAGCAGGGAGTGGAGTTCCTGCACGCCAACTGCCACCTGTCTGCCTACTTCCATGCCAAAGCGGTAAGTGAAAAAAGCTGGATTTACTTCAAGGTAGTTCGAAATAGCGGATAAAGCAGCTGAAACCTCATCCAGGTTCACAACGCTGCCTGTCTTTTCATACAACGCTTTTACCGGAAGCTTCAGGTTCACCCGTAAGGTTTCCAGAATTACCGGCAAATGCAAGAATCGCGCGACTGCCGACCCCCAGGAAGGGTCAGGGAGTTGCTCGCTGGTGGTTTCCACTGAGAGGCTATAGCTTGCTTGCTCTGGTATGAGGTTTTTATCTTCTTCTGAAATCAAATCGAAGACCGCATCCAGCACCTGGCGCGAAAATGCCATCAATTGATCTTTGTCCGGGATGCTGCCATTTGCCTTCAGGGCGAGGATTGGTTCGCCGACCCTCATCAGCAGTTTGGGACGCTTAAGTTGTAAAGCGCTTTTCAAAGCCCCATTCAGACCGCTAAACCCAATCGGAACTACCGTCGCGCCTGTCCGCAGGCTGAGCATCGCCGCGCCAGGTTGCGGCACCATCCTGCCCGGCTCCCATGTTCCTCCTTCAGGGAAAATGCCGATCACGCCACCCTGCTGAAGAACACTTATCGCCCTATTCAAGGCGGTGCGGTCTAAATTGCCCCGGTTTACAGGAATAAAGCCGTAGAAACCCACCAGGCTGTCCAGAATCCCATCAAAAGGAATATCACCTGCCCCAATTGGTTCCACGATCCTTTTTGGCATCATTGTCATCAGCACCGGTTCAATGTAGGCAGCGTGGTTGCCAGCAAGAATAACAGGACCCTCACTGGGGATGTTGTCAATGCCTTCGACTGTTATTCTGGTCAACAGGCGCATCAATCCCCTCGTAAAAAATCGAGTAATTCTGCGCCTCACTTGAAAACGCGGGTAGGGAATGCGGTCGGGGTTTTTTACCTGGGTCATAAAGGCTCCGGTTAAATAAAAATGCCCCCACAGGAATTCGAATCCTGGTTTTGGCCTTGAGAGGGCCGCGTCCTGGGCCACTAGACGATGGGGGCGTCGAGGAAGCAATAATATCACGCAAAACTTACGGCGTCAATAAAAAATAAACTCAAATTGCAGGGTCTTTCGTGGGTGAACTCTTCGGAGGATTATAAGCAGATTATCGCAGCCATCCGCAGGATTCCACCCACCGTCTCCAACGACAAGGCTGAATGGAATCTTCGAGGGCTCCCTTGTTCGCTTGTATCACTCCGAAAGCCGCGCAATTTGCATCTTGCCGGCAATTCTCTATAATTACAACAAGGAGCATGAAATGAACTACAGACACTTAGGCAATTCCGGATTAAAAGTATCAGAACTGTCGTTTGGTTCGTGGGTGACATACGGCAACCAGGTGGATCTTGAGCTTGCGAAAACCCTGATGAGCGCCGCGTGGGACCACGGCGTCAACTTCTTCGACAACGCCGAATCGTACGCGCATGGTGAATCCGAACGTGTGATGGGCAGGGCGCTCAAAGAGCTTGGCTGGCAGCGGGAGCAATATGTGGTTTCCACCAAAATCTTCTGGGGTGGACAGACTCCCAATGAGAAAGGGCTTTCCTTCAAACACATCGTCGAAGGTGTTGACCGTTCGCTCAGGAACTTCCAACTCGACCATGTCGACCTAGTCTTTGCCCATCGCCCGGATTTCGAGACCCCGGTTAGCGAAACTGTGCGGGCTTTCAATCAGGTGATCCATCAGGGCAAAGCTTTCTATTGGGGCACGTCGGAATGGCCTGCCGAACGCATCCTTGAGGCGGCTAAGTTTGCCGAAGATAACTATCTCATCGGTCCGACCATGGAACAGCCGGAGTACAACCTGCTGCACCGAACCCGCTTTGAGGAAGAGTACGCCATCCTCTATAAAAAACTCGGGCTCGGCACCACCACATGGAGCCCGCTCAAATCCGGTATGCTCAGCGGTAAGTACCGCGGCGGAGCCTTCCCAGAGGGCACACGCGCCAACCTACCCGGTTATGAATGGCTCAAAGAAATGTTTAGCGATCCCTCGCGGATGCAGGCTGTGGAGAACCTCGCGCGGATTTCCGATGATTTGGGTGTGAGCCTGGCGCAGATGTCGATTGCCTGGCTACTAAAGAGCCCGAACGTCAGCACGGTTATAACTGGCGCCAGCCGCCTCGAACAGCTCGAAGAAAACTTCAAGGCTCTTGAGGTTGTGGATATGTTGACGGATGACGTTCTCGATCGGATCGATGACGCCCTCGCCAACTACCCGGACGACACGGCTGTCAATTGAAAAGAAGCAATTTAGATTAGGACGGTTTTTTTGCCGCGCCTGATAATAGCAGAGAGTCGCAAGGGCTATTCAGGCTGTTCGGGTTGGTAAAATTATTTCAAGCGGAGGAACGCATGAAATCTCAACAGATTATCTTAACCCAAGATCAAAAATCCTGGCTTAAGGCGCTGCTTTTTGAAACTCCTTTTAATACCGATGCCGAGAGCCCTCACGAACTCCGCCCAGCCGTCGTGGTCGTGCCAGGCGGTGCATACAGTTACTGTTCCCAACGCGAAAGCTCTTCTGTCGCACTCCATTTCAACCTGCAAGGTTACCAGACCTTTGTGCTCGAATATCACTGCGGGGAAGAATCAGAGTATCCTACGCCCCTGATCGATATCGCCTTAGCAATCGCGCATGTCCGCAAACATGCTGCCGAATACGACATTGACCCGAAGCGCATTGCCGTAGTTGGTTTTTCCGCAGGCGGGCATCTGAGCGCCTTGTTGGGTTCGCTTTGGTGGTCTTCTGAGCTCAGCTCTCAGACCGAGCTTAAACCAGCCGATATGGAGCCTAACGCGCTCATCCTGGGGTATCCTGTCGTTAACCTGAAAGCCTTGTTTACATTAATGTCAGTTGGAAATGAACAAGGGGATAACTTTGGAGCAATGTTCCGAGGGTATTCCACAATGAAAGACCCAATGTGCCTCGTTAACAATCGCATTCCACCAGTTTTTCTCTTCACTACGCAACAAGATAGCCTTATTCCTCCCCAGCATACCCTCTCTTATGCTCAACAACTGCTTGAAGCTGGAGTATCTCTCGAGTTTCACCAATTTAGCGAAGGTGGGCATGGGCTGGGGAGTGCCGATGGGCTCTCAAACCACGGGCGCGTCTATCCAAAACGGGTCGGCGCATGGCTTGAGCTTGCCGTCAACTGGCTTAACTCCGTTTTTAACCATGAATGCTAAAAAGATTCACCAGAGATCAACGTCCCAAATCCAGGCTGGGCGGCGATTGTGGGTAAAGTAAATAGGCTTCTGGGAACGGTTACGTGACCCAAACAGAGGATTGATTAGTCTTCAGTTTCGGGCTTCCCGAGTGTTTTTGCTTGTGCCTCCCGCCAGCGCTTCAGGCGTTCCGCCACCTGCGCTTCGTAACCAATTTCCGAAGGGCGATAGAAGTGCTTTCCGACCAAACCATCCGGTAGATACTGCTGAGGTGTAAAGTGCCCTTCAAAGGAGTGGGGATACTGGTAGCCTTCGCCATGCCCAAACCCCTTCGCGTCGCGGCTCGAGTCCATCAGGTGCACCGGGACCGCCCCTGCCCCGTTTTGTTTAATTTCTTCCTGGACCTCCCAAAATGCCCCGACTGAGTTGGATTTTGGCGCTGTGGAGAGATAAATCACCGCCTGAGCAATCGTGTACCAGCCTTCGGGCATTCCCAGGTATTCAAAGGATTGTGCTGCCGCGTTTGCAACAAGCAGGGCGTTGGGGTCAGCCATGCCGATATCCTCACTGGCGAGGATAACCAATCGCCTCAGGACAAACCGCGGGTCTTCCCCTGCTAAAAGCATTTTGGTCATCCAATACAACGCCGCGTCGGGGTCGCTGCCGCGAACGGATTTGATGAATGCCGAGATGGTGTCGTAATGTTGGTCATCGGTTTTGTCGTAAAGAATCGCGCGCCTTTGGATCGACTCCTGAGCAACGTCGAGGGTAATGTGAACGAGCCCCTGCTCTGGCGGCGTGGTCTCCACCGCCAGCTCCAACGCGTTCAACGCACTGCGGGCATCCCCGCCAGCCATCTCCGCGAGGTGCGATAGAGCTTGTTCGTCCACCTGCACCTGGCGCTTGCCGTAACCCACCAGCGGATCTGCCAGAGCCCGCTTCAGAAGCGTTTGGATGTCTTGCTGCGAAAGAGGTTTGAGCTCAAAGATGCGCGAGCGGCTGACTAGCGCCTTGATCACATCAAAATAGGGGTTCTGAGTGGTCGCGCCGATCAACGTGATCAGCCCGCTTTCCACATGGGGCAGAAGCGCATCCTGCTGGGCTTTGTTCCAGCGGTGAACTTCATCAATGAAAAGGATGGTGCGTGTGCGGTAGAGCCTGCGCCGTTCAGTTGCCGCTTCAATTGCCTTGCGCAGGTCCGCCACCCCCGCAAGAACAGCACTCAAACTCTCAAAATGCGCTTGGGTGGTGTTGGCAATCACGCGCGCGAGCGTAGTCTTGCCAGTGCCGGGAGGACCATAAAGGATGATCGAACTGAAAAGCCTGTCAGCCTGAATTGCGCGGCGCAAAAGGCTGCCCTCCCCCAGCATGTGACCTTGCCCGACAATTTCATCCAGTGTTCGCGGTCTCATCCGCGCCGCCAAAGGCGCTTGCTGCTTTAACTGCTCTTCCAGAGAATGATCGAACAAATCCATGTTTTTATTTTACCACATTTGTTAGAACATACATTCTGTTATACCCAAAGAAACCTGTCGCTTCTCTGCAGCAGGTTTAGGTTCCCAGCACCAAGCAAACTAATAACCCTGTTCCGGGTCGATCAGGTTGAATAATTCTACGCCTTTTAGGTAGCGATGGAGATTTGTAACAAACAGTTCGACCAGAGCGTCCATGCTCCGCTTGCTAACTCCGGCGATGTGAGGTGTGATCACCACGTTCGGGGCATCCCAAAGCGGACTTTCCGCCGGCAGCGGTTCTTCCTCGAAAACATCCAGCACGGCTCCACCCAACGATCCAGACCTGGCTGCGTCGATCAGGGCGTTTGTGTCCACCACTGGTCCGCGTGAGACGTTTATGAAAAACGCCCCGGGTTTCATCGCCGCGAATTGCGAAGCGCCAAACATGCGGGTGGTTTCCGCGGTTAGGGGGGTGGCGACCACCACAAAATCGCACTCCTTCAGCATGACATCCAGGGCCTCATTTGGATAAAGCCGGTGGAAGTAATTCCCCTGCGGATCGCCCAGTCCCTCCGGAACGTAGCCGCCGTCTTCGGGGCGCATAACATCGCGCTTGGTTGCCAACACTTTAGCGCCATAGGAGTACAAAAGTCGGGCAACCTCGCGCCCAATCGAGCCGTAACCGACGATTCCCACCGTGCTGCCGCGCAGTTCGACAGGTTCCAGCTTTTCGATGCGATGCTCATGCCAGATTTTTTGCTGCTGAAAACGAAACATCTCGGGCGCCTTATGCCCCAACATCAGCAGCGCCATCAAAACATATTCGCCCATCTGGCTGACCATCGTGCCGCTGGCGCTTGTCAGCTGCACGCCGCCCCTGAGGGCAACTTCGTGCTGGAAAGCGCGATCCACGCCGGCAAAGTAAAACTGCACCCACTTTAGAGCCGGGGACAGGTCCGCGGGGGGCAGTTGCGTGCCGCTCGTCAGCAATATTTCAGCGTCGCGCCAGATGTCGGCTGGGATGCGGGCTGTGTCTTTGCGTCCGTACCAGTGCAGTTCAACCCGGGGATCAACCGATTTAATTTTTTCTACTTGCGATTCGGTCAACGATATCGCGCTCAGGATCTTCAGCTTCTTTTCGTCTGCCATTACGCCTTCTCTCCAATTGTGTCAGTTTCTATAAAGTATTACCGCTTTTTGAACTTTACTCGCCCTTTGAGATCCAGGACTGGTGTTTGTTCTTCGCTCTGCGTTGAGAAGGCAAGTCAACTTCCTGCCTCGCGAGCACGGGTCCCCGGTCCTTAAACAGAACTCCGAGGATAAACAACAATACCCCGATAATGACGTAGTTCGGGATTGGGTCACCACTTAACAAACCGTAGACCAGCCAAACCAGGCTTACCGTTCCGGCAATCAACAAAATACGGCTGATTAATCTGAGCATATACCTGCACCTCCTGTAAAGTCCGGGTCGGTTTCCCGACCCGGAATATTTACCTTAGGTGCAAGTATTAAGCCCGCTTTACTCTTGTTCGGGACTGCTCGTGCATATAAAGCGGCACGTAATAGTGGCCACCGCCATTTTTGCCAGCCGAACCAGAGCCTTTCCAGCCGCCAAAGGGTTGGAAGCCGGGCCAAGCGCCGGTGGTTGTGCCCTGCGGACGGTTGGCATAGACTGTTCCGGCTTCAATATGGTCAAAGAACCATTCAGATTCTTCCGGGCTGCCCATGAAGCCCGCGGTCAGACCGTAGTCAACGTCATTCGCCAGTTCCATCGCCTGGTTGAGGTCATCCACAGGAGTAACCATGACAATCGGCAGGAACATTTCAGTCTTCCATAAAGGATGATCCAGAGGAACACCCTCCACCACGGTTGGCGCGCAGTAATAGCCATTCTCGAACGCGCCTTCAGTCAGGTGTTTCCCGCCGGTCAGGATCTTGCCGGCTTGTGCCAAATCAGCCACATAGCTTGCATAATCGCCATAAGCCTTCCGGTTGATGACGGGACCAAACCAGTTCTCGCGTAGGGTTGGGTCGCCGATTTTAATGGCGTTGGTGTTTGCCACCAGCTTGCTGACGAAAGCCTCATAAACAGGTTTTTCGATATAAACCCGAGAAGTTGCCGAACACTTCTGTCCTTGCAGACCAAAAGCAGAACGCATGACGCCTTCAGCAGCCAGATCAAGGTCGGCATTTTTCGAGATAATGGTGGGGTTTTTGCCGCCCAGCTCCAGGATGACCGGGTGGGGGTATTTACGGTTGGCAAACTGGCGGTAGATCCCCATGCCCACTTCCAGCGAACCAGTAAATGTCACGCCCGCCACGTCCTGATTAGCGGTTAGGGCGCTGCCAAGCGTGGAGCCGGAACCAGTCACCAGGTTGAGAACGCCAGCAGGAATGCCAGCTTCTTGAGCACAATCCACGAGCAACGTAGCAGTCCAGCTGCAGTCAGAGGCAGGCTTGAGCACGACGGTGTTGCCTGCAACCAGGGCTGTGCCCACCGGTCCGCCAGCCAACGCCGCGGGGAAGTTGAACGGAGAGATCACCACCCAAACGCCATAAGGTTTAAGGACGGACTCGTTCGTGGAGCTCATGCCAACCAACGGATCAGAATCCATTGGTCTTTTGTAGCCATTGTTTTGTTCCATCATGTCAGCACCCCAGCGGATCAAGTCAGCGACTTCCGCCGCATCCCCCAAAGCTTCCATCCGGTTCTTGCCAACTTCAAGGCTGATCGCCGCCCCGATTTCGAAAATGCGGGCGGAGATGCAGTCAGCAAACTTGCGCACTAAATAAACGCGTTCTTCCCAGTTCATGGCGCTCCACTGCGGGAAGGCAGCTTTTGCTGCAGCGACAGCATCATCGGCGTCCTTTGCAGTGCCTTTCTGGAAGGTAGCCAGGTGCATCCGGGTATCTATCGGTGAGTATGCCTGGTGTTTTCCTTCAGCGAAACGCTTTTCCCCATTGATGATCATTGGGTATTCCTGACCAAGCTGCTGCTTAACATCTTCCAATGCCAGCTCGAACTTATCATGAAGTTCCTGAGGGGGGTTAGACATAGTAGCATAGGTTAATTTGAATGTCATCTTGTGCCTCCATTGCTCATTTATTGAGTAATTCTATCAGATTAAATCCAGCAGTACTTGAAAGAACATCTCACATTAAAGGATAAGAGGACCTGATAGCCTTTGCAAGCCGAGGGTTGTACCGCAGAATGTTGAATGTGAAAACCTAAAAGTGAGAGCGGACCGAACTTACAAACACTTCTCTTAATCGAGGTTGTTTCCTACCATGAACCAGAAAGATCACTTTTTGTGCTCGACAAACCTCGCCTTAATCGCATAACCCCCGCCTTACTTTCCTGAGCAAAGCAGCCAACCCCGCCTACCAGTCCCATTCGCGCAAGATCTTTATCCGAGAAGTTCATTAACTATTTCTGAGTTTATCGATGTGGAAATGGTTGGTTGTTGCATTAAGCAGGTCCACCTCGAGAATCTCGCCCTTCAATCCAGGCTTGCCGAGCAGCAGTTTGATTGTTTCTGCTGCCTGCCAGGAAGCGATCAGTGACGCCGTGAAAGCAAGCGTACCCAGCTGTCGCTCCTCTCCTTGCTCATCCTCCGTGTTGGGGTAGAGCAAGCTAAGCAACTCCTCGCCGGGTTGAATCACGCAAATCCGTCCAAGCCAACCCGCCACAGCGCCATGCACCACTGGGACACCGATGGTTTTTGCTGCATCCTGCAGGAGCAAGCGGCTTGGAATGTTATCCAGGCAGTCCACAGCGGCATCGCATCCTGCCAGAAGCCCCAGGGCGTTTTCAACCGTGAGGTAGGTCTGATGCGCGTCGACTTCTACGAGAGAGTTGACCGCCATGACACGCTGCTTGGCTGCCAGAGTTTTGGGTCTGTTCAGGTTCATGGATGAGCTCAATAACTGTCGGTTGAGGTTGCTTTCTTCAAATACATCCCCATCTACAATCCGCAAATACCCAACACCAATCCTGGCGAGGCATTCAATCACCATTCCGCCCAACCCACCGCAGCCGACAACGAGCACGCGTTTTCTGGCAAGCATGTTTTGTTCTTCCGCGTTGATTGCGTCGTGATTGCGTAGGTAGCGTTTCACCTCGCTCAGCCTCCAGCCATCAGGTGTAGCACGAAAACGTCATCCTCATCCTGGATGCGCTGCGTTTCATAATCTTCTTCAGGCACATATTCGCCGTTGACGCGCACGATGATGTGCCTGAAGGTAAACAGTTTTTCATCCAGCAGATTTCTAACGGTCATGCCGGGATGCCAGGGGAAAGCTTCTGTGTTAACTTTAATCACAGCTTTGGCTCAATCACTTCCAACAATTCCGGCAGGTCCATGCCAATTTCTTTCAACCTCTCAGGCATGGGAATGCCGTTCTTTGTCCAGCCCCGGCGGCGGTAGACCGCATCCATCAACTGCTCATACTGGTTTTCGCGGTAGGCTCTTGTGGCAGAAATTTTCTCATCCAGACTCATCGTTTCAGGGTCAAGATTCTGGAATTCCCGCAGTTGCTTGTCATATAAATCCTGGCGGGAGAGATATTCCTCGCGAGAGACCGGACCAAGGGAGCGGTAAGGAGCGTAATCGTCTTTCCGTTCACCTTTGCCCATGCGCACGCTGAACACGCGTTGGAATTGATACACTCGCTCGGACTGAAGAATCAGTTCTTCCTTGTCTATGTTCCCGCCCGTTACAGCGTTAAAGATTTCCACATAATTCTGAACATGTTCCGGTACCTTAGCCGGGGAATCAGTTTTACCATTGTCTGCCGGTACGATATCATTCCATGGCAGTTTGCACAGCCCCACCAAACCAAACCACGTGCGGAACATGGGGAAGTAATACAACGCGTTGGCTTTGTCTTCAAAAGTTGGAATCTGCTTGTTGACCATGTCCATAAAAATCAACCATGCTTCATCGTGTTGAGGGCCCTTGGTTGCCATGGCAAAGCCGCCCTGTTGGGCAAGGCTCTCTTTATGGGCATATTCGGAATACTCCAAGCCTTTAACTTCCATGCCAATATCTTGCAGCAGTGCTGGATCGGCGCCGAACTCCTCAACAAAAATTTTCTTCAGTTTGCGGATTCCCAAACCCGCAATCTTTCCGAAGCCTTCTCCGCGCGAAATCTGGTGGAGCAGCTCAAGCACAGCCTGGCTGTTGCCAAAGCGCAGGTCCAGCCCGCCCATCTGCTCCTGCGTGATCTGACCGCGTTGGTAGCATTCCATAATGAAAGCGGTGCAAGTGCCAAAAGAGATCAGGTCGATGCCGTATGTGTCGCAGTAGAAGTTTTCTTCCAGAATTGCCTGGGGATCAAACACGCCCAGGTTGGCGCCTAAGCCGGCTGCACACTCATATTCAGGTCCATCCACTGTTACGCGCTGGCCGGCATAAGGTCCGGTTGTCAGCAAAAAGTGGTCGGCACATTTTGCGCAAGACATTGTGCAGCCATACCAGCAGCCATCATGTAACCCTTGTGTCAGCCATTCGTTAATGAACACCTCGGGTGAAATTTTGACCGTTTCGGGGTCGCCGCCAGTCTGGAAGTTGCGGGTGGGTAGGAGGTCGTACTGGCTCATAATCATGACGGTGTTCGCTGTGCCAATCTGGCGCATTTTATTCTGCTTCTGGTCCAGATCGTGCATTTCCTTGTGGTATTTCACCCCCACCTTATTGATGGTGGAGATGTCGGCAACGTCATTCAAATTGGGTTTAACTCCCTGGAATTTCACCACGAGTGCTTTTACTTTTTTATCGTGCAGGATCGTTCCCAGCCCACCGCGGGCTGCCTGTTTGAAGCGGCAAACCTTGCGGCGTGGGTCGTAGAACGAGAAGTTGATCATGCCCATGAAGCCATTTTTCGCGCCGCTGCCTGTGCAGGCAACCGAGACATTGACCATGTCGTCTTCGTTCTCAGAATATTTTTTTGTCAGTTCTTCTGCCAACAGGTGGGCGTCATCTGGGTATTCTGAGGCTTCCTCAATCTGGATGCGACCGTTATTGCCATCAATAAAGATTAGGATTTCTTTATCAGATTTACCCTGCAGCTCAAATGCATCCCAGCCAGAAAATTTGAGCAGGGGACCAAAGTAACCTCCAACGTTACTGTCGATCGGGATGTCGGTGAGAGGTGAGATGGAACAAATCAACGTCTTTCCTGTGCCAGAATACTGTGTGATGCCGCCCAAGGGACCAACACTCATGACGATCTCGTTCTCTGGTGAGTCCCAGCGGGTTTCTGGGGTGATTGCATGCCACAGATACCAAAGGTCAAAGCCTTTGCCGCCAATGAACTTTTCTTTCATGAAACTGGTAATTTCTTTTTGTTCGATGCGCAGGTCTGAAAGGTTAATATAAAGCGACTTTCCTGAATATCCGCGTTTTATTTTCGCGGGGGTGTAGCTGTAGTCTTTGAGGATAGTTCCCATTAATTCTCCTTAACTTGGCTAACCAAGACCTCGAGCGCGCCTTCCGGGCACGCTTTTGTGCAGATGTTGCAGGCAATACACTTGAAGGGCACCTCAAGATCATCCGCGTAGAACATCACCAACTCCGTGCAGTAGCCAACACAACCCATGCATCCAACGCACTTTTTCTTGTCTATACGCACGACTCCGTTGCGGTCTCGATAGATGGCATTGGCGGTGCACATATTGATGCACTCACCGCATTGGTTGCACATATGCGCCTTGTAGGTTCGATTGTTTTCGACGATTCGGATGGCTGAGTAATTGGGGTCGTCAGTTTTAAAATAAGCCCGCGAGCAAGCCAATTCACATTCCAGGCAGCCAGTACAAACCTCCTGTTTGTGGGTGAGCAATTTCATGTGGGTTATCCTTTCTTTTTGTTCATGTTCAATTGTAAGGAAGGAGGAGGTTTCCGTCAACTCAATTCACACAAACCGACCATAATCAACTGGTTCAGCAGCTGATGGTAAAATTGGGGCGACCGTTTGGAGCAGCTATGAACAAAATTTTCCGTTGGTTATTGTCCGTCATGACAGTCCTGGCTGTCGGTGCCTGCGCCGCGCCTGCCACTCCTTCTCTAACGCTACCACCTGTTGAGACGTCCCTCCCAAGCGCCACGCCCACGCTGCTGCCCACAGCAACCGCGACCTCCCTGCCCACCCTGACCCAGACGCCCACCATTACAGTTACACCCTTTCCGGGCTTTGGGGAACGTTTCAAGTTCTACCAGGCATGGACCGCGGACGAGACCACATATTTCTACTTTATGAACGCCCAGGTCGACCAGACCATCTACGCCACCGTAGACGACCTCGAAGGGCACCAATACACGCTCACCTGCCCGCCAGATCAACAATTCCCCCAGGATATCCGCTGTTACAGCGATGTTCTCTTCAAAGGAAAGACCGATTACAAGGTTACGTTCTATGCTGATCCCGAGCGCCAATATCCGTTCTATGAGGGTGTTTTTGAAACCAAGCTCAACACCCGCTATCTCGATTACGATAATTGTGAGAAGGAGTACCGCATATACGACGGCAAGTGTTACTCAGCCATCACTTGTTATGGTGAAAATGGCGAGGTGGTTTACACTTTTGACAACATCCCCTATGGTGGGAATTTCGAGGGTTACTCCGTTCCCTGCCCCTAACCCTTGTTTTGATGATGAAAAAACATAAATTATCCTTCGTATTATGCACATTGACCGTCCTGGTGGTTTTGACTGCCTGCAAAAGCAGCACGGCACCAACCTCCTCGCCGGAGCCCAGCCCTTCTCCCAGCATGACGCCTCAGCCTACCGCGACCGCGACTTCGCAGCCAACAAATACGCTAAGCCCCACCTCCACCTCAACCACGGCGCCAACTCCAACGGAAACACTGCTGCCATTTGCAGGTTTCGGGGACCTTTTCCGGCTGTTTCGAACGTGGTATCTGGAAGATAAAACTTACTTCTACTTCCTCAACGCCGGAATTGAAGATACGCTCTACGCCACGGCGGATGAGTTTAAGCTGGATTGCAAGGCTGATCCGAGTTACCCGGTCCAGATGATTTGCGTCTATGATGGTACGATTGAAGGACGGAGTATGATGGATTTTCGCTTCTACACTGACCGCGCCCGCACTGTGAAGGTTTTTGAAGCCCGGTATGATGCCGATCTGATGGACGACACGATCTACCATCACCAATACGACTGCCCGGACCGGGGCAAAAACGTTCAATGCACTTCAGAATACCGCCTCTATGACGGGATTTGCTACTACGCTCATACGTGTTACGACGCATGCGGGCTCTATTATTCCAAAGATAATCTCCCGGAAGTGTATAATGAGTTCCAGGGATACACGACCCCTTGCGATTGAGCTTAGTCAACTAACATGAAAAAACAAATTATTTTCTTAGTCATCTTGTTTTCCCTGGCCTTGGGGGCTTGTAGCCCGCGCGTGGACATCGCCGCAACCCAAACTGCCAGCGTGACGGACACACCCACCATCACCCCCATCCCAAGCAACACGCCCACGCCCACGCGCACAGAAACCCCTACCCCAACGCTGACGCCAACAGAGACACCCACCCCTACGCAAACCGCTGAACCAACCGCCACCCAGACGCCCACCTGGCAGCCAAACCCCTATATGATCTGGCCCAGGGCAACCTTCACCCAATGGGACGTTTGGTGGGGCGGCGACGAGTGGTGCCCCGCTCGCGGCACAAACGTAACCTGCGAAATTGAATACCGCGACTACAGCGGGCAGTGCCTGGTTGGCATGACCTGTTTTGATGCATGCGGAAAGTATTACGGCGTCGACACAATCCGTAACGGCGTTGGACCCTATACCTTCAGCGGACCTTGCTATTGATGATTAAGAAAGCTTTCTCCATCCTGTTTGTAGTGCTGCTCACCGCGGCATGCGGCGCAAAAGCCACCCCCGAACCAACCGTCACCGCCACCCCAAGTGAGGTGCCGACCGCAACTGCCAGCAGCACGCCAACACAAACGCCCACGCTTACGCCAACCAGCACACGTACCGAAACCCCCACCCCCAGCCACACGCCCACTGAGACCGTTACGCCCACTCTTGAGCTGACCGCCCGCCTCATCTGGCCTCGCGCGTGGTTTTCTCCGGCGGATGTCACCTGGCGCGACTACACCTGCCCGCAGGAAGGCGAAAGATTGAGCTGTGAGTTCGAATATCGCAAAGATAGCCAGGGCTGTTACGTGGGCGCAACCTGCTACGACGCCTGCGGCTGGTTTTACTCGGTAGATACGATTCCGCCGGGTGTTGATGAGTTTTCAAACCCCTGTTGGTAAAGCGCCTCGCGGCTCATTAATCGTACGTCAGGCTAATACTTGTAGATTCCTCCACCAATAAACTCACGAATCACAGAGTTTTCCGGCACGATACTGTCATCCTCAACCGCGTCAATTTCCTGGAAGAGTGTGTTCACTCTGTCCGCGCGCTCCCAGGCGTCCCGGTGCAGGGGATCGTCCTTGTATTCCTCTACCCAACGAGCAAAAGACGCGCCGAGTTTTGCTTTGTAAAGCGGGATCTCATAGGGCATGGCGCTGTTGACGATTGTGTCGGTGGTGTTGATGTAGGGGATGATATGGCGCATCTCGCTTGAACGCACGTAATGCCAGTGTAACAACGTCTGGGTGGGGTCATACGCCCTGTGAGAGGCGTCGCGTAGCATGCGGCGCATCAGCCGAACATCTGTCCAGCGGGCGTAATGCCATTGGCTGTCCTTCAACTGGAGCAAGGGTTCTATATAGAGCTTGAATTTCCATTCGTTGGGCACGTCTTCCGTCATCTCAGGGTAAAGCCCGTGCAAGCTGTCGATCAGAACAATTTCTTTTTCACCCAGCTTCATCGGGGTGTGGTCAGGGATGCTCTTGCCCGTTCGGAAATCGTAATACGGAATGCGAATCTCGCGCCCGGCGAAAAGGTCACTCAGATTCTGGTTTATCAGCTTCATGTTGAGAGCCTGGGGGGTCTCAAAGTCATAGTCGCCAAATTCATCCTTGGGATGCATTTCAAGGTCGTAAAAGTAGTGATCGATGTTCAGGGTAATCAGTTTAAAGCCAAACTCCGCCAGGTGTTGACCTATCTTGATGGTCGTGGTGGTCTTTCCGCTAGAGGAGGGACCCGCCACAAAGACCATGCGAACTTCATCCCGCCGGTCGAGGATCATGTTGGCGGCGTTTTCAACGTCTTCATGATAGGCAGCTTCAGCCGCGGTGACAATTTCGTGCAGGCGGTCATGCCGAATGGTTTCATTCAAAAGGGCAGTTGTCTGGACGTTGTGCGAGCAAGCCCAGTCCAGCGTCTGCCAGAGTTTTGGCCAGGGGATGTTTCCGGATGGCATGCGGTCGCGATCGGTGCGCTTTTCCCGTTGGCGGGCTCGTTCCTCACGATAGAGGATGTATGCCTTGGCGACCTTGGCGCGGCCGTTCTCAATCAGCACCTTCTCGACGAGGTCCTGGATGTGTTCGATGTTTGGGATTTCGCCTTCAGGTGTTGTTTCCTCCAATTGGGCAACCACCTGCGCGGCGAGCGCCTCTGAAGCAGCCCGATCGCGCCCTCCGACGGCAACTGCCGCGCGGTAAATGGCGTTTGAAATCCGCTCCGGGGTGAAGGGCACTACGCTGCCATCTCGTTTGGTTACACGGGTGATTTTTGTCATCAGAACCTCCATTGATTTCCAGATTAGCGGCGATGATAGTATATAAATTATAGCATCGCGAGTCTGGTTGTGCACGACAAACGTCCACCGTGTGGCGGTTTGGAAGAAGGCAGCCTAACCAGACAGCCCGCTCATTGACACCTGGAGGAATTTTTTGGGAAAGGATTAACAAATCGCTTATGCGCAACGAGGAAAATTGACGGCTCTGGATGTTATAATCCATTCCTGAATACATCATAGAAACGAGATATTTATGGCAAAAACCAGCGTTCCATGCCCCAAATGCCGTCAGCCGATCACCCTCGACCTGACCCGTCTATTTGATACCAACACCGACCCCGAAGCCAAGCAAAAGCTGCTTTCGGGCTCAGCCAATTACTTCCAGTGCCAGTTTTGCGGCGCCCAAGGTGTCTATCCGACGCCAATCGTCTATCATGACCCCGAAAAAGAACTGTTATTGACCTTCTTCCCTCCTGACCTGAACACGCCTGTCAATGAGCAGGAACGCGTCATCGGTCCGATGATCAAAAAAGCGATGGATGATCTTCCTCCCGAAAAGCGCAAGTCTTACCTTTTCCGCCCACAGACCATGCTGACCCAACAGCGTTTATTCGAGACGATCCTTGCCGCGGATGGAATCACGCCTGAGATGATCAAATCCCAGCAGGAAAAACTGCAGCTCCTGCAGCAGCTAATTGGCGCGAGCGCCGAAGGCTTGCCCGAGATGATCCACCAAAATGACGAGAGGATCGACGACGAGGTCTTTATGCTGCTCAGCCGCCTGGCGCAAGCTTCGGCTGCGGCTGGCGACAGACAGAGCCTGGTTGCCCTGGACGCCCTGCAAAAAGCACTGATTGAGCACTCCACCTACGGGAAAGCCGCCGCGCTGGAAGCCGCGGAAACCCAGGAAGCCGTGCACGACGTGCAGGAACTGAGCAAGCAAGGGATCACGCGAGAGAACCTGTTGGACCTGCTGATAAAAAACGGCGAGTCGGAAATCCGCCTGACCACCATTGCTTCGATGGCTCGTGGCGGGCTCGATTACACCTTCTTCCAACTCCTTTCCGACAAAATCGAAACAAGCTCCGGTGATGAGAAGACCAGGCTTGAATCGCTTCGCGAACGCCTGCTTACGATCACACAAGCTGTGGACGAAGCCATGAAAGCCCAGCTTGAAGACGCGCGCCAGCTCGTAAACGACCTGTTGGCAGCCGAAGACGTGGAAATAGCCACCCACGAAGC
>JAYFQB010000020.1:0-7613 GCA_034927385.1 Anaerolineaceae bacterium
TCTCCCAAATTGGCGTCAAGTTTGTTCCAAACACGCTGATCGGGGCGACGTTCACGATTGACGAGCTGCTCGAAAACGAGAGATATGACGCGTTGTTTATTGGTACCGGTGCTGGCTTGCCCAATTTCCTCGGGATTGAAGGCGAGTCCCTTGTCGGCGTTTACTCAGCCAACGAGTTTCTGACACGCGTCAACCTTATGAAGGCTTACGAATATCCCTACGTTGATACGCCGATTCTCAACATGCTCAACAAAACCGTCGGCGTCTTCGGCGGCGGAAATACCGCCCTCGATTCCGCCCGGGTCGCACTTAGGCTTGGAGCGGCAAAAGTCTACATCATCTACCGCCGCACCCAACAGGAAATGCCCGGTCGGGAAGAAGAGATCCAGCATGCAATCGCCGAAGGCGTCAATTTTGCGTATCTGTCCGCCCCATTGGAATTTTTAGGGAACGAAGAAGGTCGGTTAACCGGCGTCCGTCTCCAGAAAATGGAACTCGGCGAGCCCGATGCTTCCGGTCGCCAGCGTCCCATCCCGCTCGTGGGTTCGGAATACGAGATCTCCCTCGATGCCGCCATTGTGGCAATTGGAAACGGCTCCAACCCCATCATCCACCGCTCCACCCCCCGACTGGACGTTGATAAAAGAGGACACATCGTGGTTAACGAAGACACTCTTCTCACTTCAATCCCGGGCGTCTACGCGGGCGGAGATATCGTCACCGGCGGAGCGACAGTAATCAAGGCAATGGGTGCCGGCCGTAAGGCAGCAGCCAGCATTTTACGCCAATTCGGACTGGCGGTGCAGGCTTGACCCGCATCGTATGCCTCGGTGCTGGCAGCTCCTCATTCGGGCAAAGCACCCTGATCACCTTACTGCGCAGCAAAGTGCTCAATGATACTGAGCTTGCCCTGGTGGACACAAACCCTGATTCACTTGAAGCGATTACGAAATTCGCGAATTGGCTTAATTCTGCCTGGAATTGCGGAAAAACAATCACCAGCCATCTATCCCATAAAACCGCCTTAAAAGACGCGGATTTTGTCATATCTTCGGTTGAAGTGCAGCCGCGCGAGGACCTCTGGCGCGAGGACTTCGAACGCACTTTACCGCTTGGCATCCGTCAACCCTATGCCGAAAACGGCGGACCTGGTGGTTTTGCGCATGCCGCTCGAAACGTGAACACTATCCTCGAAATCGTCCACGATATGGAGACTGATTGCCCGGACGCCTGGTTCATCAACTTCACCAACCCGATGCACCGAATCTGCTACCTTATCCATCAATATTCCAAAATCAAGGTGGTTGGGCTCTGCCATCAACTTGCCGCAGGCTACGCGATGGTCGCGAAAGCCTTATCTCCCCAGTTTGGATTGCCTGGAGCGGATGATTTCCTGAGCACACATGCCGACCCGAGCAATGGTCAGCCAATGGAGCGGATGGCTTTTCAGGCTCTGAACCGCTTTGCCATCAAAGCTGCTGGACTCAATCACTTCACCTGGATGCTCGAACTTCACGACCGCCAAACCGGCGAAGACCTCTATCCACGGTTTCGCACATCCTGGCAGGCATTGCCTGAAAATTTTGAACCACTCACCCGCCGGGTTTTCGACGCCTTTACCCTATTTCCGATTCCGGGAGATGAACACCTATGCGAATACCTTCCCTGGGTTTCCGACCCGGTCGAAAAGCCGTGGGAAAAATTTGATCTCTCGCTTTACGATTGGTCATTTTTCTCTCACCATCGCGACCTGATGTGGCAGAAGCTCGAGCAGGACATGCTTGCCGGTCCGCCTTCGGATAGTTACGCGCAAACCCACTCGGAAGGCGCGGTCGAAGTCATCGAAGCCATACTCACAGATGCCAATCTCCTCTGGGAAGCTGTGAATATCCCTAATCACGGTCTGATTGACGGTCTGCCCGAAAACGCGATTGTTGAGGTTCCGGCAATAATTAACAGATCTGGCATTCACGGTCAAAAAATTGGCACAATGCCCAGTGGAATCACGGCGTTATTACAACGGGAAGTGGTCACCAGCCAACTCTGCATCGATTCCGTCGTCAAAGGCGACCGCACGTTGGCGCTGCAGAGCCTCCTGCTTGACCCGACCGTCACAGATTTGGATCAGGCAGCTCAAGTTCGCGATCATATTCTGAATCAATCACGGCGCTTTTTACCCCACTTTTTCGAATAAGGATGCTCCATGAAAAACCCAAAAATTGTTGATATCGGCACTGACCCAGACGGCGCGGAAGACCTGCGCTCTCCTTTTATTCGCGGCATTTCTGAACCACTCTCGTCGAAAGGCTGGCCTCGCTGGTTGGTGTTGGGGCTTGGTGTGTTGGGTTTGGTTTACATCCTGAACCCTACCTTTGGCGTTTTCGAGCTCATCCCGGACAACCTCCCCATCATCGGTAACCTCGACGAAGGAATGGCATACTTCCTTGTCATGCTTGGAATAGTAGAGTTGATCGAAGGAAGGAAGGATGCCAGCTCGGAATAACCGCGCGGGAGCGTGGAATTCAGCAGGGTCTACCTTCCAACCACCGTTCGTAGTCAACCCCATAATCATTGACAAACACAGGTGTTAGGTGTAATATATTTATCGTATGTGGTAGTTTGCAGTAGGAAAAGTCAACACTTTCTCGATAGTAAACCCCCAGAACAAAATTTTAAAAGGTTATTTTAGAGAGGAATACAAGCATGTCACAGAGAGAAGTCGGAACCGTTAAGTGGTTCAATGGCGAAAAAGGTTATGGGTTCATTGCCCGCAAGAGTGGTGAGAAGGATGTCTTCGTTCACTATAGCGCCATCATCGGCGACGGTTTCAAGAGTCTGAAAGAAGACCAGGCTGTCGAGTTTAGTGTTGTTGACGGAGCCAAGGGCCCCCAAGCTCAGGACGTTCGCGTTCTCGAGTAGATCGTCACAAATTAATATCAAAACAAGCTGAGCATGCTCAGCTTGTTTGTTTTAAAAGTTACAACCCAATTTTTCAGGGAAATTGTCCGTCAGATCAATCCCGCTTTAGTTCCCGCCGGGAGTCCTTTCGGCTCACGCCAACAGTCTTGCCCTTGCTAAGTTGATACTCCTCAAAGTCCGACCAGTTGCCCAGGTACAAACGCGGTGTTTCCTCATGCCCCAGCGGGAGAATGTGGGTCGCGATCCGGTCCAGGAACCACCTGTCGTGGCTCACCACGACAGCACAACCGGCGAATTCTTCCAAAGCCTGTTCGAGTGAACGCAGCGTGTTGACATCAAGGTCATTGGTTGGCTCATCCAGCAGAAGCACGTTCGCCCCAACCGTGAGCGTCTTAGCCAGAAAGACCCGGTTTTTCTCTCCACCGGATAACGTATCCACCGTTTTCTGTTGGTCTGAGCCAGTGAAGTTGAACGAAGCGCAGTATGCCCTGCCGTTCACAGTGAAATCCCCAAGTTGAAGGTTATCCGCGCCGCCAGTGATCGCCTCAAACACCGTTGCCTTCGGGTCAAGCGTGCGCGACTGGTCGGCATAGCCCAACTTGACCGTCTCGCCTAATCTAACGCTGCCCTCATCCGGATCCGTCAACCCCGCGATCATCTTGATCAGCGTGGATTTTCCGGCTCCATTGGGACCAATCACCCCAACGATTGAGCCCGCTGGGACAGAAAGCTCCAGGTTTTCAATCAACTTACGTCCGCCAAACCCTTTCGAGACGCCCTCGAGCTCAATCACAATATCCCCAAGGCGAGGTCCCGAGGGAATGTAAATTTCGAGGTCTTTCCGCACTTTTTCGTGTTCCTGGGAGAGCAGCTTCTCATAAGCAGTCACACGAGCCTGCCCCTTGGACTGGCGGGCTTTAGGCGACATATGGATCCAATCGAGCTCGTGCTGCAAAGTCCGCTGCCTTTTGCTCTCGGTTTTTTCTTCCACGCGCAGCCGTTCCTGTTTTTGTTCCAGCCAGGAAGAATAGTTCCCTTTCCAGGGGATCCCAAAACCCCGGTCAAGCTCAAGGATCCAGCCGGCGACATTATCCAGGAAATAGCGATCATGCGTAACCGCGATGACAGTGCCCTTGTAGTTTTGCAGGTGGTGTTCCAGCCAGGCAACAGATTCCGCGTCGAGGTGGTTTGTCGGCTCATCCAAAAGCAGGATGTCTGGTTCTGTCAGAAGGAGCCTGGTCAAAGCGACACGCCGCTTTTCGCCGCCCGAAAGCACAGCCACAGGCGTTTCAGCGGCAGGGCAATTTAGAGCTCCCATCGCAAGCTTCAAATTGCTGTCCAGGTTCCAGGCATCCACCCGATCGAGCTGTTCCTGCAACCGGCCTTGCTTTTCGATCAGCTTGTTAACATCCGCGTCAGGTTCCGAAAACCCTTCGTTAACCCGGTCGAATTCTGCCAGAAGCTCCATTATCGGCTGAACCCCTTCCTGAATAACCTGCAGAACTGTCTTGGATTCATCCAATTGAGGTTCCTGTTCAAGCATTCCAACAGAATAGCCTTTCGACATGGCAATTTCACCCACATAATCCTGGTCAATTCCTGCCATAATACGAAGCAGACTGGACTTACCTGAGCCATTTAAGCCTAAAACTCCGATTTTCGCGCCGTAGTAAAACCCCAGCGAGATATCGCGTAAAACCTGTTTGTTTGGTGGGTAGATCTTCCCTACCCGCATCATTGAATAGATTACCTGAGTATCTGATGGCATAATTTTCCTCTCTCTTTACTCGCAGTATTGTAACAAAGATAGTTGGTATTTGTTTCCCATAACCGAGGGAGAGCCTTACAACAGCTTGTAAACAATGTTGGAAGCTTTCCTCCCGTACCTTATACAAACATTGGATTAACATTGTACATTTATTATAAGGTTATTAACCTTCGTTAGGTCCGTTATATTAACATCAAAACTGGTAATTCTGGAGTTACCGTTCAATGTCGGCGACAAGGAGCGAATTCAGACGACCTCCTTTCTTCACTAACCAAAATAACCTTAAAAGGAGAAAAAATGAAACCCACATTCGATAAGATTTTTGTATTAATGCTGTTGGTTGCCTTTCTCGCAGTCGCGAGCGCGAGTCCAACCGGCGCGCAATCGCCCGAACCACCAGAAATCCTGGAGAATGGCGAATTTCCAATTGACCCGAATACTATTGACCAATCCATTACTGACCGTAGCCAAATCTTGGTAGAAGGCGGTGATCATGGCATAAATGCTGTTACCTCGTGGTGGTCAGCTAGTGGCACCACCTTTGTTCCAGCTTCAAGCACCATCTTATACAATTACGGCAGTGCAGGTTGCGTGGATACCGGAGCCAGTGGAGATGTCTGGCGTGGACAAGTCAATCTCCCTCATGGATCAACAATCGTTGGGATGTGGTTCAATTACCAAAACGATATAACTGATCCAATCGATACGACAATCTATCTGAGGCGGTACAGCTATACAGGAGACTACCAGGATATTCTTAATGTTCCAGGTGCTGCAACTGGAACAGGGAACAAGACAAGTTCCTCATTCACTGTTGCAAACAATATTGTAGATAATTTTAACTATGCCTACGTCTTGGTTTGGGTGGGCAACACAAATCAAAATTTGTGTGGCGTGAACTTAGGCTTCCAAGCTCCACCGATTTACCTGAGCGCCTTACCAATGATCAAAAGATAAGTTAGCTAAAGAATCCGTAAAACAAAAACCTCTGGGTCAATACCTGATCCAGAGGTTTTTTGTCGGGGCGAGCAGATTTGAACTGCCGACCTCACGGTCCCGAACCGTGCGCTCTATCCGGGCTGAGCCACGCCCCGTGAGGCGTTATTATAGCACATTCAACAGGTTGTGGGAAAAATTTCAAGGTCTTATCAGCACTTTTAACACCCCGGATTCCCCGGCGCGGTCCATCGCCTCAAGCCCCCGTTCCAGCGGATAGACAGAGTCTACCATGACCCCAACCTGCACCAGTCCAGAGGAAAGCGCGCGCAACCCCGCCGGATAATTGCCGCAGCGAGAGCCAACCAGTGCAACCTCATCTACAACTATTTTCGAAAGATTCAGGCTAACTTCGTCGGCAAAGGTCGACTTCAACACCAACACTCCCCTCGCCCTTACGAGCGATCTCGAAAGCGCGAAACCTTCTGGCGATCCGGTCACCTCAACGACGATGTCCGCCAGTTCGCCAATGATTTCTTCGGGGAAAACCGCCCTGATCCCCCATCCTGTCAGTATCTCAGCAGGTTCTTTGCGCCGAACAACTACTTTCAAATCGCAACCGGTGTTTTTTAGTGCCTGGGCGATCAGAAGTCCAAGCCTACCCGCGCCGACAACAATCACTCGATCGCTCGGTCTGATTTGAATTTGATCCAGGATTCGCATTGCCGCGGCGGTTGGCTCGGCGAACGCAGCCAAAACATCCGATACCGAATCGGGTACCACGGTAAGGTTTTTCGCTGGCAGTTTGCAATACTCCGCAAAGATGCCGTCATAATCGAAAATGCCGAGGGTCCTTCGCCGCATGCATTGGCTCGGTTCCTGGCTAAGGCAGCGTTCGCACTCACCGCAGCTGATGTTGATGTCCCCAATAACGCGCTTACCTTGCAGCCCGGGTTGCCCATTCTCATCCACAACCAGCCCCACAAATTCATGACCAGGGATGCCAGTAAAGTCATAGTAACCACGGACCATTTCAAGATCGGTCGAACAGACGCCAGCCAACAGCACCTTAATCAGCACTTCATCCTCTTGCAAAACAGGCATTGGCAGGTCGGTCCGAAAAGACATTTCCTTGCCCTCAAGCCACAATCCCTTCATCTGTCCTTCCATCAAATCGCTCCCTGCCTTCCGAATTGCCTTTCAAGCAGATTGACACTTAAGTGGATCATGGTTGGTCTGCCGTGGGGGCAGGTGCGTGGGTACTGGCTGGACTCCAGGTTCAAGAGCAGGCTGCGCTGTTCGGCTTCGGAAAGAATTTGCCCGGCTTTCACTGCCATGCGCTTGCAAACCCTGGCTGCCACCCGGGCTTCCACCTCCGCCATCAAGGGTGTCTCGTCCTCTTCGAAGGCATTAACCACCGACTCGATGGCAGCCCGCGGGTCGCTCTTTTCTTCGATGATTGGAACAGACCGGATCACAAATGTGTTGGGTCCAAATGACTCAATCTCAAAACCTAATCTGTGCAAGGCTTCAAGCTGTTGTTCCAAAATTCCAGCTTTTTCGGGGGTTAACTCGATCACAACCGGGTCGAGGAGTGCCTGCGAGGGGATGTTGTTCGCGTTGAATTGCGCCATAAGCTGGTCGAAAAGCACCCTTTCATGTGCCGCGTGCTGGTCGATCAGGTAAAGCCCATCCGGACCTTCAGCAATCAGATAGGTGGATGCCACCTGTCCAACCAGACGCAGCAAAGGCAAATTGCTGCCGGGCAGCGTCGGTTGCGGGCGTTCCGCTCCTGAATCGGCGGAGGTGATGGATTTCTCCTCGTCCTGCGAGTCAACTCCACCGCCAAAGCCGTTTTGGCTGAGCGACTGCCACCCCAAATTGCCGTCTTCGGGCAAGCTTCGACCCCAGAGGTGCGTTGTGTTCAGGTCGGGGATCGGGGTAAAAGCCAAAAGTCCGCGCCGAATCGCCCTTTGGACTCCGCTGAATA
>JAYFQB010000037.1:0-6916 GCA_034927385.1 Anaerolineaceae bacterium
GGGCAGACACGGGGGTCTGCCCCTACGCCTTTGATTTCCCGGATGTAGGGGTAACCCACTGTGGTTACCCGCCTGTTCTTGAGAGGTCTCCTGATACTCGTCCACTTCGTGGCGAGCACATGCCTCGTAAGGGTTTTGACCGAAGGTCTCCATCAATGCAAGACATTATTTTCAGAACGGATTTCCAAATTAACTTATTTTTGATAGATTCCCTGTTCTTGCGGGGTCAGGAGACTGGCGGGAACAGAGGGCAAGGGTAAATGGAGACCTTGCGGTCAAGGACCTCGCTCGGTCAGGAGACAGGCGAGAACAAAGGGCAGTGGTAAATGGAGACCTTGCGGACAAGGACCTCGCTCGGTCAGGCGACCGGCGAGAACAAAGTCAGGAAACCGGCGAGAACAAAGTTCGAAACCGGATACTGCCAGGGTGCATGCGGCTGGTTTAACGATCTTGACAAGTGGAAAAATGTCAGTCCCTTACGCGTCCTTGTTCAAGAATATAACCATGCGGATCTTCCTCTCTAGTCCAAACCACGGACATTTGAAACAGATAAATACCCTGCGAAGTGTGGAGTTAAGGGTATGTTTTAGCTGAAATGGTGCCCGGAAGGGGGAGGACAGCTGATGTTCAGCCGTCGGTGAAATCGCTTTGGAGTGGTTAATCCGGGTGAGGGCAGACTACATAACAGTCAGTGCCCACTGGGCAGCTTCACGTACGACTGGATCCGGATCGTTCGCGGCGCAGCTTAGTAGCGCGGGTCGGGCTGACTCCAGGCGGGCGTTGCCAATGGCAATCGCTACATTGCGGCGGAAACCCTGGTATCTTGCCCTCAAAACGGGGGTGCCTGCATAGCGGGTTTTAAAATCGGCTTCGGTGAGCTGGAACGATTCGAGCAAGTCAGGGCGCGGGTCGATCACTTTGGATAGACCGAGGAAGGTTGTGGTGGGCTGTACGTTTCTGTTGGAGGGGCAGATGGACTGGCAGGTGTCACAGCCGAAAATGCGCTTGCCGATCAGCGGGCGGAAAGCGAGCGGGATGGGTCCGCGGTGCTCAATGGTGAGGTATGAAAGGCAGCGGCGAGCGTCGATCGTGCGGTTCGGCAGGATCGCCTTGGTGGGGCATGCCATCTGGCAGCGGTGGCAGTCCAGACACTCCGAGCTTGAGAGCGGCTTGTCCGGCATGAGAGAAAGGTCGACAAGGAGCTCACAGAGAACCAGCCAGGATCCATAAGTTTCGGAAGTCAGGCAGGAGTTGTGCGCAATCCAGCCTAACCCCGAGTTTTGCGCGTAGTCTTTTTCGAGGATGGGCAGGGTGTCGACGCAAACCAAGTGCCGCAATGGCTGGTCAATCAGCTGGGCGATCTTCCGCGCCAGGGTTTCGGCACGCTCCTTCAGAAGCGTGTGGTAATCGGGAAAAAGGGCATAGGCAGCAATACTTCCCTGGGTTGGCAGGAGGGGAACGGTGTTCGACGGGGCAGGGTAAGGCACGGCAAGACTGATCACCGTGCGGATGTTTGGCAGCAGGTTCTCAGGGTGATAGCGGGCTTCAATCGCATTCGGACGCGCCATGTACTCCATTTCCGCGTGATTGCCACTATCAAGCCAATCCAGATAGACGTTGTAGTTGGGCGGAGAATCCGCTCTACTGAACCCGCATAAGACAAAGCCGAGACTCACCGCCTCGGCTTTGATCAGATCTTCAAGAGACATTCTGCCTGCTTAATTAATATTGTATTCAAACCAAAATACCGCGAAACCTACGTCACTGGGGTTCATAATCATCCAGTTACTCTGGACCTTGCCTGTCTCCGAGGGGGCGGTGAACTCGATGGTGAGCTGCACGCTCATGTTCGGTGGGACGTCGTAAGGCATGTTGATCTTGCCGGTGGCACCCATTGAGGGACCATCCGTGTGAACAATGTAATAACTCGTGTTCCAGGTGGTTGTGCCCGTGTTCATCAGGGTAACCACCACGGAAAATTTACCGCCAGCGGCGATTGTTGAGCCGTCAGCTGGTGTGCTATAGGTCCAGACACCACCATCAACACCGGTTTGCGCGGGAGGTTTGGTGGCAGTCGCCTGCCCTGGCAGTGTGCCTGTAGGTTGACCAACTGCCGCGGTTGGGACGGAAACCGTGCTGGTTGGCGGCGCCATCGTGGCGGTGGGGGCGAGCGTGGGTGTTGGGGTTGCAGTGGGGCGCGCAATTTCAGTACGGGTCAATTGAACCGAAATCGTTTCAGCGACGTAGGTTCTCATTTGATCCGGGCTGGGTGTGGTCTCGCGTGAGCCGCAGGCACTGAGCGCGAGCACGGTAACGCATAACCCCAAAATAAGTTTAGTCAGTTTATGTCGTGTCATCATTCCTCCGGGTCCAAAACAGACCGGGTTTTTTATCTATGTTTAATTGTCAAGGTGATTGCTTGTTTTGTCAAGTTCAGCTGCATACATCAAGGCGCGATCACTGGAGAGAGAAGGTGGATCGTGTCTCCTTCGGAGGATCCATTCGCTTCGACCAACAGGATAATTCGCAAGCTTTTACCCGCCAGTCCGGAAAGATCCCGGGAGATCCTAAGCAGGTTGCCATCATAGACCTTATGCCAGTTCTCAATCTCGATCATTGGTTGACCGGGCTCCTGGTAGCACAATCGAAAAATCACGTCACAGGATTTCTGATCGGAAGCACAGCCCAAAACAGTATTGAACCTGACATTTTCTGGAATCGTCATCAACGGAAGCGTGCCGCGGAGGGTGCCATCCTTTACCTGTTGAACCCCAAGCCAAATGGCAGCTTCGTTATCACGGGTGCCATTTTCGAGTAGAGGCGAAAAGTCCGTATAAGCAAAGCCGCGCGTGTCTGTTGGGAGCCCTGGGCAGGGCAACTCACCGGCGCCGCTGCTCCAACGGATACTGCACGCCATAGCAACCAGGTCTATTTTCCCTGTCATCACCTGAACTTCCACCCAGAAAGTCTGGGAAGGGTCCTTAAAGCTGAAGAGCACGCCATCGGCGTTACGCAGCTTGAAGTCTGCCCGGTAGGCGCCGCCTTCCATGGGGGTTGTAAAGGGGATCGTGATGGTTATGTTACTGCCCGGGGGGACGCTCTGGGTGGGGAGTGGGATCACTTCAGCCGCGTTCATACGAGTTCCGCTGCTGAATACTACGGCGTATTTCGCGTTCCAGGTGCAGGAACCAGTGTTACGCAGGGTCCAGGTTTTGTTGAAGGTGGTTCCCGGGGGGAACTGGCTGCCATCAGGGATGGTTTCATCGACAAAAGACGCCTGGTCACAACCCGCGGAGGGAGTGGGCGAGGGCAGCAGTACGGATGTGGGGATTGCCGGATCGGTTGGCAGGCTGAGAGTCGGGGCGGGGGTGGGCACCGCGGTTGGCGGGGCTGGGGTCAGCTCCGAAACAGCGGCTGTCTGTAATTGGGCGGCTTGGTCAGTCGCCACAATTTGGGTGGAAAGTGCCTCAACCGTCCGGGCGGCTTCGGTGCGGACAAGATCGAATGGATCCGTTGGGGCGGGTGTGTTTGCGGCTGGTTGGCAGGCTCCGAGCAACATAGCCGTGAGGATCAACATAATTAAGGTTTTTTGTGCCTGCATAATTCCTTCATGCGTGAGAGATACAACAAGTATAACCTTAAAGAACAGCAGACCAGGCGGTCTGCTGTTCTTGGGATTCCAGGTCAGGCTCTGCGGTGACCGATAAAAACTATCCTGAAGAATAAGCCGAGGTTCATCTTTTGCCCGCTGAGCAAATACTGGGAACTGAAAAGGTTCGCAACCCCGCGGACAACGAGGACAACCGTACCAACCAACAGCGTGATACTTGCAATGAGCTGCCAGGTTGGCACAGGACCGACTGAGAGGCGTGTGAGCATCACAACGGGGGATGTGAAAGGGAACAGCGTCATAAAGGTGGTGAAGGTTGAGAATGGAGATTCAATTAGTTGGCTAATCGACATGACCGTGAAGATCAGAGGGAGAGTTAGAACAAAAGTGGATTGATTCCCTTCCCGCAGATTGGGCACGATGGCGCCCATTCCCGCCATCAGGCTGCCGTAGAGTAGGAAACCGCTAATGAAGAATGGTACACTTGCCACCAAAACAGGGGTAGGTATGCTGATTGCTGAAAGAAATGGCAGTGATGTTTTCCCTAATTGTGCGACTGCCACCATTGTGCCAAACCAGACCACCAATTGAATCAAACTCAATAAACCAAATCCCATAATCTTGCCAATGAAGAGGTCCATCGGCTTTGCTGAAGAAAGTAAAATCTCGATGGTTTTATTTTCTTTGTCTTTGGTGACGGCATTTAGCATCACGCCAGAACTGATCAGAATGATCATATAAAAGAACATTGTGACCGCATAGGGAACCCAATAGGTAGCCGCGTCGGACTGATCGCGGGTATCTGCGGTTTCAGGGTTGAGGTATTCATAAGTAAAGGTGGTTGGGTTCATGAAGTGCATAAAGCGCTGTTGATCGGCGCCAAGCAGGTTGTAATTGATCACATCTTTCAACACATCCTGATGGAGAAGCTCTGTGATCATGCTGATTTGAGGTTTGATGAAGCGCATACTGCCGGTTTCGAGGTAGCCGGGTTCGATCACATAGAACCCCTGCAGTTGGCCAGAGGCGGTTTTCTCACGCGCAGCGGCTTCAGAACTTTCTGGCACCAGTCTGCCTTGAGTGAGCCAGTCTGGATAATCTTTGATCACATTCCCAAGGTCCACAACCCCAATTGGAAGAGGGTTGGCAACTTCCTGAGCAATCATCTCCTGGACTGTCTGCGTGTTATCCGTGTTGATGAGATTTAGGACTCCCAGCAAGAGAGCGGGGATGAGAGGCACCAGGATTAAACTGAGGATGAAAGACCGACGCCTGAGAACAGTCAGAAATTCAAACTTGAAGACGTTCAGAATGTTACGCATTGCGGACCTCCTTGCTGAAAATCTCTTTGAGCGAGAGGCGCTTGCTATAACGCAGCATGCCGCGCTTGAAAACAACCCCTGCCAACCAGAACATTAACAGGGTGAAGAAGACGATCACAACGAACACAAGCCCGATCTCGAGTGCGGAAACTGAGCTGAAAGCCATTCGCAAAGAGAGTGCAAGAGGGGCACTAAGAGGGAAAAAACTCAAAACTCTTGCGAGGATGCCATTGGGATAACTGAGAAAGACGGTTAAGAAATAGAA
This sequence comes from Anaerolineaceae bacterium, assembly GCA_034927385.1. Taxonomy (GTDB): domain Bacteria; phylum Chloroflexota; class Anaerolineae; order Anaerolineales; family Anaerolineaceae; genus Mesolinea. The sequence continues at coordinate 5,198 of JAYFQB010000037.1, forward strand.
TGGGAACATCATCGGTAACACCATCAGCCCAATGATTCCCTGCGATTCTTCAGAGCTGGTCATGGCTGCGCCGATGGTTGCCATTAGGGCAGCAGAAAAAATGAATGACAGGATCATCAATGCAACACTGATCAGCAAATAACCGCCTGAAAGATTGATATCCGTGAGGAAGCCCAACTTATCGCGAAAGAAAAAGCCCGCCACGCCCAACAGAAGGACCCAAACCGCGATTTGGGTTAACCCCACTCCAAGGTTGCCAATGATTTTTCCGCCCATAATCTCTCGCGAGGGCACAGAGGTGAGCATGATCTCGATGGTACGGTTTTCTTTTTCTTCCACCAACGCTTTTAGCAGGTAGCCGCCGCTGCTCATTACTACAATGAAATTAAGCATGCCAACTACAATAGGCACGATAATCCGATGCCAACCGGTGCCATCTGATGTTTGGCTGCCATCCAACGATTGCATCACCACAGAGCTGCCTTCGGTGATTCGTTTTAGAACCGCCGTATCGATGTTTTCGGCAACCATCAAATTCTTACTGATAAACCCAGAAATTAATGATTGCACAGCGCTTTCTGGCTGTTTGTTGGTCCAATAGGTCAATTGGTAATGCGATGCGTAATCTTCTGGCAAAACCGCGAAACCCTGGATTTCACTGGAGTCAACCGCGGCACGCGCCGAAGCCTCGTCCGGATAGATATACAGATAAATTTGCGGATCAAAAAAGGTCGACTTCGCTGAGTTATCGGGTTGGAGTTGGATTAGGTTACCCTGGTCCACAATTCCAACAGGGCGAGTATCGAACGAGAATCGCGAAAGCAGAGCCGACAAGACAAAAATCAGCGTGAACCCCAGCGGCACGCTGATGAGTGAGATCCAAAAGCGTTTATCGCCAACGTGGTGCAGGTATTCGTACCTGGCAACGTTCACTGTCTTATTCATTGTAACTGCCGCCTTCCTTGACGACGCTGATGAATATTTCATCGAGGGTTGGGGCTGCCACCTCAAATGAGTTGAGCTCAATTCCATGGGAAACGAGCCTTGCGAGCAACTCGTGGGCGGATATGCCGTCTTCGGGAGTTAACCGGTAGCCATGATTGAATTCTTCAATTTTTGCCACTCCTTCGAGCCGCTCAGGCAGAGGTTCAAGCGTGTCAATGACCACCTGGTTCGTGCGGAAGCGGTCGCGGACTTCTGAAAGATTACCCTGCAACAGTACCTTTCCGTGGTCAACCAAAACCAAACGGTCGCAAAGCTGCTCAACCTGGTTCATCTGATGGGTGCACATGATGATTGTCTTTCCGGCGTTGCGCTGCTCGATTAATAAGTCTTTGACTAACTGTGTATTTACTGGGTCAAGTGCCGAAAAAGGCTCGTCGATGATAATGAGTTCCGGGTCATGGATCAGGGCAGCGATCAGCTGACCCTTTTGCTGCATGCCCTTGCTGAGCTCTTTAGCTTTTTTGGAGGCATGAGCAGTCAGATCGAACTTTTCGAGATAACGCGGCAGGCGATCCCGTATTTGGTATTCCGTGAGCACCTTGAGTGTGGCAAGGTATGTCATACAGCGATCCAGCGCCACGTCCTGGTAGAGCCCGCGCTCCTCCGGGAGGTAGCCGATATGATTGAGCTTTTCGTTGGTCATTGGACCGTTGAGAATGGTCACTTTTCCGGAATCGGGTTGATAAATATCCAGAATAACGCGGATCGTCGTGG
>JAYFQB010000093.1:0-3138 GCA_034927385.1 Anaerolineaceae bacterium
CCGGACAGGCGAAAAGCGGGCGTCCTTCGTCCTCATAACCCACCTGCAGATCGTATGTCCGCAAAACGAGGTTGCCGGAACGGTCAGCCAGCTTAAAACGCAGGTGCATCGGGCGGATGTTTGCGGTTGGGGCAGTTAGGCGCGAGTCTGCCAACAGACGTTCGAGGCGGCGCTGCCTGCCGCGTGCCTGGTTATTGTTTTGCGTTCCCAAAAAGCGCCGGATGTAGTCCTGCTGCTTCTCGATGTACTCATTCTGCGCCTCAAATTCCGCCAGGCGGCGTGTGTATCGTTCCTCGCGCTGGCGTAAATAGGCGGTGTAGTTGCCTCGGTACACTTCGAGAGAGGGTGTCATCTCCCAGATATGATGCGCAGTCTGATCTAAAAAGTAACGGTCATGCGAAACGATCACCACCGCGCCGTTCCAGTCCCGCAGATAGGCTTCGAGCCATTCGACGGCATTGATATCCAGGTGGTTGCTGGGTTCATCCAGCAGCAGCAAGTCCGGGTTGTCCAGCAAAATGCGTGCCAGTCGAGCTCTGGTACGCTGCCCGCCCGAAAGTTGTTTCAGTGGTCGTTGATAGTCGTTTTCGAGAAATCCGAGCCCGTCCAGGGTCTGGCGGATGCTTGCCTGGTACGTATAGCCCCCGCCGAATTCAAAGCTGGTCTGGATTTTTCCGTAGCGTTCAAGTACAGATGGGTCGCAGTTGGGATCCTGCATCAACTTTTCCATCTCCCGCAGTTCTTCCCCTTTGGCAATCAGGTCTTCAAACGCCAGCAGGCAAGACTCCCACAGTGTGCCTTCCAGCACGCTTACGGCTTCCTGCGGCAGATAACCAACCCTCAAGCCTTTCGCTTGGTGAACGGAACCCTCAGTTGGAGTGTCCTCCCCGGCAAGGATCCGTAACAGCGTTGTTTTACCAACTCCGTTTGGTCCAACGATCGCTATGCGGGCGTGATGTGGGACCGAAAAACTAATCCCATCAAAAATATCAACAGGACCAAATGATTTCCCAAGGTTTTGTGCGGTCATGAGCGGCATAATGCCCAAAGTATACCAGTCAGGCTTCCCGGTTGTGAAATATCTTTATAATTATGGTAGAATACGAAATTGCTCATTAATTGAGTATCTTTACCAATCTCAAGAAAAGAAGAAGGAGATCCGTATGTCTAAAACCTTTAAGAATGTTGTTATCCCCGTCGCGCTGGCATTGATGCTGCTCGTCAGTGCGTGCGGCACCCAAACACCAACCGCTGCTCCAACAACGCCGCCCCAGCCAACGACCGCGCCTACTGAACCGGTTGTTGTCGAACCGACTGTTGAACCGACAGTAGAAGTCAAAGATGAGCCAGTTGTGTTCGAAGATGTTATCGGTCGCGAAATCACCCTCGAAACACCAGCCACCAAATTAGTCGGCACTCACAACCCAACCCTCAACGCGGCAGTCGTTCTCGGCGGCGGCAGTAAATACCTGGTTGGTTTCGGCAACAAATCGATGGGTCGTGGGCTTTATGACCAGGTTGTCGAAGGCTTTGATACTTTATTAGAAGTCGGCAAGGGCTCCAACATCAACATGGAAAGTGTAATCGCCAGTGGTGCTGATCTGGTTATCCTGCCCGAACGACACCAGGACCTCGTGCCCCAGTTTGAAGCGATCAACCTTCCGGTTGCGGTCATTCTCGACAGCGATGAAAGCTTCGACACGATTATTCAGACCCTGAAACTGCTTGGCATGGCAATCGGCGAGAATGAAAAAGCCGAAAAGGTCGCCTCATTCATCATCAGCCAGGTTGAAAACGCCCAGACTCTGCTGAAGGACACCACCGATAAACCCAGCGTGATTTTCCTCGGCAGCAGTTCTGCTCTGTCTGTTGCGCCCGGCTCAATGATCCAGACCAACCTGATTGAAGCAGGCGGCGGCGTGAACGGTGTCACCGGAGTAGAAGGTCTTGGCGGTTTTGTGGACGTCAGCATTGAACAAATCATTGCCTGGGATCCGGATTTCATCTGGGTTCCCCAGTACGCCACCTACACAGTCGAAGATCTCATGAACGATCCCGCCTGGAGCAGCCTCAGCGCCGTGCAGAACAACCGTGTTTACATGGTCCCGTCCAATCTTGAACCCTGGGATCAGCCAACCGCGGCAGTTGCCCTCGGCATCGACTGGGCTCTCTATAAGCTGCACCCCGACCTCTTTAACTTTGAGACGCTCATGCAAAACGTGGATGATTTCTACACCCTCGTTTACGGCAAAACATTCACCGCAGAGCAGCTCGGTATCGAGTAAAGAAAAGTCTTGAAAACGAGTAGTACATCTGTGAACAACAAGCATAGACAATGGCTTTGGCTGTTGTCTATGCTTTTGTTTTTAGGGATATTCCTTTCGCTCAGCCTTGGGCGATACAGCAACAACCCTCAAAAGGTATTGAACGTCATCCTTTCAAGCTTCGGGATGGACGTGCCTGTGGACCCTTCCATGGTCAGTATTGTTTTCAACGTGCGTCTGCCGCGGGTGTTGGCTTCTGTAATGATTGGGGCGATGCTTTCTCTTTCGGGCGCTGTTTACCAGAGCGTTTTTCGCAACCCGTTGGTCTCGCCAGACCTGTTGGGCGTCTCGTCCGGCGCGGCAGTAGGCGCTTCGACTGCAATTCTGCTGGGAGGCAGCCTGATTACCCGCCAGATTTTCGCCTTTATCGGCGGCATTCTGGCTGTCCTGATCACCTCGCTTGTGCCGCGCCTGCTGCGTAACCGCTCAAACATGATGCTGGTGCTTTCAGGCATCATCGTCGGTGGGTTTCTTGGCTCAGTGCTTGCAATCATGAAATACATAGCCGAAGAGCAAACGCAATTGGCTTCCATGGTTTACTGGCAAATGGGCAGCCTGGCAACCGTTCTCGGCACGGAACTACTTGCGATTTTGCCAGTTTTCATAATCTGCTCTGTGCTGCTGCTGTCGCTTTCATGGCGAATTAACATCCTCTCTTTTGGCGACATTGAAGCCCGCACGTTGGGCGTTAATTTGCGCCAGGTTCGCACGATCGTAATCATCTGCGCGAGCCTGCTCACAGCCAGCGCCGTGTCTATCAGCGGCACAATCGGCTGGGTGGGTCTGGTTATCCCGCACCTGAGCCGGCTAATGT
>JAYFQB010000171.1:0-1608 GCA_034927385.1 Anaerolineaceae bacterium
CAACAGGGCAAGCAAGAATAAATCGTCCACTGGCATTATGTATGCTGTATTACCATAATAAATGCCATTGAGATCAACCGTGAAATTCCCTCGTAAGGAAATGTCCGGATAGACAATCTTCGGTTTTTCGAACTCATCATAATAATCGCACGCCCGCAATTCCCACCAGTAATCGCCCTGATCCGCGCGGGCGATGGCTTCTTTTTCGAAGGGTTTCAGGTGTCTGGCGATGGCAGGATATTGCGAGGAGAACCAGTTCCAGGCGCTGCCTTTGCGGTGTTGGTTGGTCCAGCCCTTGGGGATTAGGATGAGATACTGCTTAACCGGAATTGGGGCGTAGCGTTTGATGTCGCGGCCCTGGGCGAAAGGTTTGATCAGTTCCGCGCTGCGGGGGTCTTCGGCGATGAGGCGGTCTTTGGTTGCCTGATCGATTACGAAGGCTTTGTTTAAACCAGTTAAGATACCGCGATACACCTTCCCATTCACATATTCACCCAGGGGAACTGAATTCTGGCGCAGTTTCGCGAGCAGGGCTTGGGTTTGTTTGCCGGCGAGGGACCATCCGTCATCTTCAAAGCATGTTTGATCGGCAACTTCGCCATGTTTGGCAACATACTCGCTCAGGGAGACAAAATCGAGGGTGCCGACGGTGGTTAGCGTGGGGTGGAAGTGGGGCGGGTTGTTGGAGACGCGCAAAATGAGAGGGTAGGTCGTGGCACCGGTGAAGACGGGCAGATCGCCAAAGTCGGTGATCTCCTCGATGCATCGGGTTTTGAGCCACTGGCGCAATTTGAAACCATATTTGGCGCGCAGCCATTTGTTGGCAACAATGTAGCTGAATTGTCCGCCTGGCGCAAGCAATTTGACGCCTTTTTCAATGAAGTAGCTGTAAATATCGGCTGTGCCCGCAAAGACTTCGTAGATATTTTGATAGTAGCGTTTATCGTCGCCCAGGGATTCCTGGCGGATATACGGCGGGTTGCCGATGACGGCGTCGAAGCCGCCGGCGGCAAAGACATGCGGGAAGGCACGCTGCCAGTCGAACGGGTTGACGCGGTGGATTTCTTCTTCGTCGGGGAAGATCTGCCCCTTGAAGTAATCCCAGCCGATCAGGGAGTTGCCGCAGCGGATGTTTTGACCCAGGTCGGGTAAAACGCGCTCAAAACCGAGGGCAAGCTGACCGGTTTCGCCTTCGAGGAGCTTGAGTAATAACGAGAGCTTGGTGACCTCGACCGCCTGCGAGTCGACATCCACGCCGTAGATGCTGGAGGTGAGGATGCGCTTCTTGGTTTCGGTGGTGAGGCGATATTCACCGCCCTCAGCCGCGACCAGAGGCGGGTTCTTGCCGCGGGTGTGGGACTGGGGATCGTGGGTGAGATAGTAATTGAGGTGCCAATCCAGCAGGTGTTGGTAGGCACCCAGCAAAAAGGACCCGGAGCCGCAGGCAGGGTCTACCACGCGCAGGGTCAGAGCCTGGGTGGGAGTGAGTTGTTCATTTATGGAAGGATTGGAGACCTGGCGGTCGGAACCCATGCTCGGTCCGGAGACCGGCACGATCGGAAGTCGGGCAGAACCCGTGCTCGGTCCGGAGACCGGCACGATCGGAAG
>JAYFQB010000330.1:0-1698 GCA_034927385.1 Anaerolineaceae bacterium
GATATCACGGCTACACGCAGACCGGCGGCGTGCCCTCGCCGAGCTACCGCTGAAATTGCCTTTCCCATCGCACTTTGAGCATCTGTGCGCCCTTCACCTGTGATAATGAGGTCACTTCCTGCGATTACCTGATCAAATTGCAGGGCATCGAGCACAAAATCGATGCCGCTACGGATTTCCGCCCCCATAAACGCCACAAACGGCAGTGCGAAGCCGCCCGCCGCTCCGATTCCAGGGATTTGGTTCACCTCAAACCCGGCTTTCTGTTCAACGAGCCCCGCCAAATGGTGCAGTCCCTGGTCCAGCAGCCGGACCTGCGCGGGGGAAGCTCCTTTTTGCGGTGCGAATATTTCTGCCGCGCCGTTGAAGCCGTAAAGCGGGTTGTTGACATCCGTTAGAAAAACGATCCTACCGGAATACCCAAGCTCCAGCAACCCTTCCAGGTCCAGGCTCTGAATTCTTCCCAAACCTCCACCGTTGATTACCATTTCTCCGGTGCCATCCAAAAAGCGCATGCCTAACGCTGCCGACGCGCCGGTGCCGCCATCCACCGTGGCACTGCCCCCAAGACCGATGTAGATAGGGTCAGCCCCCGACCGGATCGCATGCAGGATCATCAACCCCACCCCGAAGGTACTGGCGCGAAGCGGGTCATATTCACTAGGGTCCAGCAGCATTAGCCCCCCTGCCCCAGCCATCTCAATCAACGCCGACCCATCCGCCAATTGAATGTAATCCGAGGAAAGTTTCCGACCGAATGGATCACAGGTGCTCACCGTCTTGCGGTTCCCCCCAAGCGCCTTGAAGGCAATCTCGACCAGCCCCTCTCCCCCATCGGAGAGTGGTAGCTGCACAATTTCAGCCTGAGGAAAGACCTGTTTGGCTTGGCTGGCTATGATGGCACAAGCCTCAATGGCACTGAGCGAGCCTTTAAATGAATCTGTCGCGACAACGATCTTCTTCATTATTGGATAAGTTTATCAGAGGGACGCGGTTGAAGCCGGATATTCCTGGCTAAAAAACGGGAGTGCCCTCCGGACTCATGGGCGTCAAGCGTCCATCGGTCATTTGCAATACCTCATCCACAACCTTAGTGATCCCCAAATCGTGCGTCACCACGATGACAAGGTAGTTATCGTCATGCGCGAGATTGCAAAGCAGCTCGATGATCTTCTCGCCGTTGGCGACATCCAGGTTACCGGTTGGTTCATCCGCGAGGATAATTTTAGCGCCAGATGCCAACGCCCGGGCGATCGCGACGCGCTGCTTTTCGCCGCCGGAGATCATGTTTGGGAAACGTTTATAAACGGTTTCCGGGAGGTTCACACGGGCAATTTGCTCCCTGGCGATTACCGCGGCTTCGTTTGGCGACTTGCCAACCAATTCCAACGGAAAGCAAACATTTTCGAGGCAGGTCATAAGCGGAAATAAGTTGAAGCTCTGATAGACCACGGTAACATTTTCGCGGCGGAATTTATCCAGATTTACTTCGCCAGTTGGTGTGCCCCGGTAAATGACCCGTCCATCCGTTGGCACGGTCAGACCTGCCATCAGGGAAAGCAGGGTAGTTTTACCGGAGCCGGACTTTCCGATAATCGCGTAGATCTTGCCCTCGTGGAAATCCACGCTGACGCCTTTGACCGCGTCGACTGATTGGTACTTGTTGCTGTACTGGTAACTGACGTTTTCAAGCCTGAA
>JAYFQB010000288.1:0-6360 GCA_034927385.1 Anaerolineaceae bacterium
TATGGTTGGAAAATAGTGAAGGTGAAGAATGTTCTTTATTCCGACACTATGATGACCTCGTTTTTTGCATGAAATATCATTCCGAGTCTAATCCTGTCGTTGTGGGTGTTTCGGTCAGAGATATGTACAACCAACCACTCATTTATCTCTCGAATATCAACGACAGAGTTCAGTTGGAGACAGAGCTTGATGAATCAGTGGTTCGAGTGACATTCAGTAGAAACTTATTGAGAGGCGGCGAGTACTCAGTTTCATTTTCATTAAATACCGGGACTAATGTTCATTGCGATTTATGGAAGGACGTCATAAGGCTTCATGTAAACGACACCGACCTCGGTCAGTACTTAGCTTTGTCTCCGGTCATATCTGAAGGCGTGTGGAGTGTCTCACGAGACTAACGGCAATGTCTATTGTAAATTCTCTGATAAGGCATGTATACGCGGTTTTGCATTATGGTGATTACCTGAAATCGATAAGATTCTTGCAAGATCGATATCATTGGTCACACAAGAGGTACCCCTTCACCTGGTTAGATGATAAGTACTTCCTGGAGTATTACTTTTATAAAAAAAAGGGTTACAGGATTGACTTCAAACATCCTGCAACTTTTAATGAGAAACTGAATTGGATGAAACTTTATTACAGAGACCCAATCTATGGTCAACTCTCAGATAAATGGAGTGTTCGTGAGTACATCAGCCAAAGAATTGGTTCCGAGCACCTAAAACCTCTCATTGGTGTGTATGACGCAGTTGAGGAGATAAACTGGCAATATTTACCTTAAAAGTTTGTTATAAAAACGACACATGGTAGCGGCTGGAACATTATTTGTGATGACATAGACCAATTTTCACAGGCTGACGCTATAGAAAAAGTGAACAATTGGATGGCGCTAAACTTCTATCAGCAACTTCGCGAATGGCAATATAAGCACATAACCCCTCGAATCATCATCGAACCGTATTTGGAAGGTGAGAGAGATTTGGGATTGGTTGAATACCAGTTTTATTGTTTCGATGGTATTGTTCGGTTTATTCAGGTTGATGTTGATTGTAATAAGAATCATTCAAGACTTTTTTTTTCGCCAATGTGGCAAAAGATGCCGTTCGAAATCGTTCGGTTTCCGACATTCACGGGATCTCTTGAGAAACCACAGCAATTGGACGAAGCTCTGGACCTCGCTGAAAAATTGACAAAAGGTTTCCCTTTTTGTCGGGTTGATCTGCACATCATAGATGGGCACATTTACATTAGTGAAATGACGCTCATGCCGGCAGGAGGTTATATGAAATTCGATCCTCCTGAGTATGATTTACATATCGGAAGCATGTTAACGCTTAAGCCAAAAATAAAATTTCCTATAATTGGAAGAGATGATGATCATTCATAAACCAGAAAAAGGCTTGTCTGACAGCTTGGTCGAATTCCGATGTAGGATTGACTCTTCACAAGGGACAAAGCTACTTTGGTATAGAATAGATCAAACGTTTGGTGATTTCCTGACGGATTTGTGTGATGCCCCGCTGGTGGCTCTAATTCTTCCAGCAATGGCGCTTGGGGAAGACATAAGCATTTTGGGGAAGGTGTCTGAAAGGCTTTATTATCAATTGTCAGGTCCTTATCAACACGTTTTGAAGCAAGTTATTCCTTTCCTCAACATTGTTAATATAACTGCCGAGGATCTCCAAAACACAGCAGTACGTTCACCTGGTGTTGCCACGGGTTTTTCAGGTGGAATCGATTCGTTTTCTGTTTTGGCTGATCATTTTTTCTCTGATGTGCCCCAAGGCTTCAAAATCACACATCTGCTTTACAACAATGTAGGTTCACATTTCCAAAGAGGCGAACAATTATTTGAGAAACGGTACGCAAGATTGAAACCAGTAGCTGAAAACATTGGTCTGCCATTTATAAAAGTAAATTCAAATCTTGATTCATTCTATCCTGACACAAAGGTTAAAAATTTAGGCTTTGCGCAAACTCACACACTCCGCAATGCTTCAGTGCCACTTGTTTTACAAGGAGGTATCGGTCGGTTTCTGTACTCCACCGATTATGATAATAAAGATGTGTACATCCGTGCTTCAACCGAAATTGCGCATATCAATCCAATCACATTGGCATCGATTTCAACGGAGGCTGTCGACATGTTATCGGTCGGGGGAGAGTATTCCAGAGTTGACAAAACTATAAAAGTTGCTGAGATTCCTGAATCCTACGACTCACTTGATGTGTGCTGGATGGCGAGAGGCGATGGAAGCAATTGTTCAAAATGCCCTAAATGCACGCGTACACTTCTCACATTCGAGGTTGCAGGGGTTCTGACCCGTTATGCTAACGCTTTCAATCTCAGGACATATCAAAAAGAAAAGGTCAGTGTCTTAGCTCAAATCATCAGGAATTCAAACCCCGTTTTTCTGTTCAAACCTAAGACAAATGTGTTTACTGAATATGATGAAGAAATTGCTCAGTTTGCAAAAAGCCGCAATTATAAGTTCCCAAAGAGGACTTACATAATTGCATGGTTAGAATATCTTCACTTTCCTCGTTTTGTTATTGGCTTTGTCATGAATATATTTCATCTGAAGGATCGAATATCCAATCGTTTAGCGGTAATCAAAACTTCAATTTTTAGTAAAAGAGATAAGTGATTGTAATGCCCATACGGGATAGTTTGTTTCTGATGATATCCGCCTATCCCAACAATAAGAAAGTGATGATTCCTATTATTTTGTAGCGTAAATGAAGAGTGATGTAAATTTCATTTTTATCACCAATCACGCTAACTCCCAGGTCTCAAGCGCGTCGTATTGGAAGGGGTGAATCAATCTATTACGCAAAACTTCTTTGAGGAAAAGAGCAAGCAGTTATATTTTTTCCTTCCTAACATCCAATCAGGGCTATATGATAACGAAAGAAATTAAGAAAATAATACCCGATAATATTAAGAAAGCTCTCTTACGACTAATTTACAGAGAGAGAAAAATAAATTTATCGGGAACACATTCTCTTTCTGAATGCATCTGCTGTGGTTCGTCATCCATCGTTGCTGCACCTATTCTCTGGGAGAAATTAATCCAGGATTGGCAGTTATCTGAATACGAAACCGACTATATCAACCGTCAACAAGGTGTTTACTGCCAGCGTTGCAAAGTAAATCTGAGGGGCATGGCTATCGCTTATGGCATGATGCGAGATGCCAGCTTTAGGGGCTATTTTAAAGATTTTGTCAGAACCAGGAAAGTGTGATCCAGGAAAATCCTCGAAATTAATGAGGCTGCCTGGCTAACCCAATATTTCAATATGGTTTCTGGTCATGTGCTTGGCAGTTTTCCTGAAGTGGATATGCAGATGTTGCCATATGAAAATGATTCGTTTGACATCGTTGTTCATTCAGACACCCTTGAGCATGTTCCTGACCCCCTAATGGGTTTGAGGGAATGCTACAGGGTGTTGGTGCCTGGTGGTTATTGCGTCTTTACTGTTCCGATGGTAATCGATCGACTGACCAGATCCAGAGTGGGTTTGCCTCCGAGTTTTCACGGCTCTGAAAGCAAACGCACTGATGATTACATCGTTCATACAGAGTTTGGCGGTGATGCCTGGAAGTTGGCTATTGAAGCAGGATTCTCTGAGGTGCGAGTTTATTCCTTGGAATATCCCGCCGCCCTGTGTTTTCTGTGCGTGAAGGAAAAATGGACCGTGTGAACGTTCTTTTCATTGTCCACTACCCCGAGCTGTATGGTTCAATCAGGTCGTTAATGGATCTGGTTTCCGGGCTGGAATCGTATGGAGTTACTCCATATTTCATACTACCTGCCATCGGAGGACTCTCAGATTACCTTGATCGACAAGGATACAGATATGCGGTAATCAGAGCGGATAGTTGGCTATCAGAGAAACATGTTCCAATCAAGGAAAAAGCCAGGACTTGTCAAAAGCTTTCGCGCAACGCTGATTTGATTGGAAAATATTTGCGGCAATGGTCGATTGACTTGGTTTATACCAACACATCGGTTTCACCTGTTGGATTGATGGCTGCCAAACGAAGTGGTCTTCCTCACATCTGGCACATCCGCGAGTTTGGCGACCTCGATTTTGGGCTGCGGTTCATCTTTCCCAAGCTGTTGAGCAAAGCTTTTATGCTTCGGTCGGATGCTGTAATCTGCCACAGCAAGGCAGTAAGAAACTATCACTTCAAGCCAGATGTTAAGAATGTTTACCAGATCTACAACGGAGTTGCCACGAAGGCTCAGTTTGATGAACGGCTTGCAATCAGGCACCGATCTCATGACGCTCATCCGTTTACCTTTGTGATGATGAGTGTGATCACCCCTAAAAAAGGGCAGGAAGTGGCTATCCGTGCTCTGGCAAAATTACGCGACAATGGCGTGGATGCCAGGTTGGTTATCGGGGGTAATGGGAAAGCTGATTATCTTGAGCATTTAACCAAACTAAGCGGCGATCTTAACCTTGAAGCTCAGGTTGAATTCACTGGTTTGGTTTCGGACCCTTTGCCAACCTATTTTGCCGCGGACTGCGCGCTGATTTGCTCAGAAAATGAAGCGTTCAGCCGGGCGGGGCTTGAGGCGACGTCCACTGGGCTTCCCCTCATCGGCAAGAACAGCGGCGGCAACCCGGAGATTATTGAGCAAAGGAGGACAGGTTTCCTCTATGATTCCTTTGACGAGTTGGTTGGGTTTATGAAAGACCTCGTCCAGGATCAACAAAAATCCCAACAGATGGGCATTGCAGGCTGGCAGCGGGCGAGAGAGCTCTTCAACGTCGAGGATTACGCCGAGAATGTCTTCGGAGTAATCCAGAATGCTATGGAAAACCGATGATTATTCCCCGCTATAGCGCATATCTTGCTCTCATGTGAGTAGTTTCTGATGCCTAAAAACCCTTTGAAAGTCATGTTCGTGGATTGGTATCGATCGTTTGATCTTTCCCAGGTGGAGGGAGAGTTTGAATGGAAGATTCTCAGCAAACACTGGGCATTGGAGCTGTCGGAAGAACCGGATGTCTTGTTCTACTCGAATTACGGGGAAAAACACATGCAGTATTCATGCTTGCGAATTTTCGTCTCTTGTGAAAATGAACGTCCGGATCTAAATGTTTGCGATTATTCCTTTTCGTTTGACTACCCAACCAATGAACGAAATTACCGGTTTCCACTTTACCGCCGGTGTCGGGAGTACAAAGACCTCTTACTCCAGCGAGATGTAGAAAATATCATTTCTCAAAACAGAAAATTCTGCAGTTTTATGGTTTCAAACCAACGCGCGAAAGAAAGAATCGATTTTTACAACAAATTATCCACCTACAAGGCGGTTGATTCGGGGGGGAAGTACCTAAACAATATTGGTGGACCTGTTGAAATCGGGCGTCAGAATAAAGTGACGTGGCTTAGGAATTACAAGTTCAACATAACTTTTGAGAATACTTCTTACCCAGGGTACACGACCGAAAAAATACTGGAAGCGTTTGTCTCTGGTACGATTCCGATTTATTGGGGAAACCCGCTCATTGGACGGGACTTTAATCCGAAAGCCTTCATCAACTGTCACGACTTTAAATCCTTTGATGAGGTCATTGAACATGTAAAAGAAGTCGACCAGGATGAGGCTCTTTACAGGGAATATCTCAGCCAACCGATGCTGCATGGCGGGGTTGAAACCGACTTTTGCCGCGAAGAATCCATCCTTGCCCGTTATGATGAAATCATCAGTACCCAAAAGGTGTTTATTTCTCCCGCTCGAAAGAGGCTCCAACGGTTTACTTATCCAACCCGAAAATCCATCAAAAAGGTTTCAAAGAACCTGACTTCTCTTGGTCGGGAATATGTGGAAGCAGCTAAACGAAGGCTTTTCAGGATGAAACGATGATTGTAAGCCTCGTCCAGGATCAACAAAAAGCCCAAGAGATGGGCATTGCAGGCTGGCAGCGGGCGAGGGAGCTCTTCAACGTCGAGGATTACGCCGCCAACGTTTTCGGAGTCATCCAGAATGTTATGGAAAACCGATGACCAATCCGCGCCTGATTGCCTATTACCTGCCGCAATATCACCCCATCCCTGAGAATGACGCGTGGTGGGGGGAGGGTTTTACCGAGTGGACCAACGTCCGCAAAGCCAAACCGCTATTCAGGGGTCACCAGCAGCCAGTGCAGCCCGGCAAGTTGGGCTACTACGACCTGCGCGATCCCGCCGCGCGCGAAGCCCAGGCTGAGCTTGCCCGTGGGGCTGGAATTGAGGGTTTTTGTTACTGGCATTATTGGTTTGGGGGCAAACAGTTGTTGGAACGACCCTTTAATGAGGTGCTTGCCAGCGGGAAGCCAGATTTTCCTTTCTGTCTCGCA
>JAYFQB010000064.1:0-5803 GCA_034927385.1 Anaerolineaceae bacterium
AAAATTTATAGAATTGAGCTTTAAAAATATCTGCATCTGCTAAGGGCATGCCTCGATCATTTAGTGTTGAAAAAATCCGAAGAGCTGTATCTTGAGAATCTGCCTCGATGGGCAAAACTATACAGTTGTTTAGTATACGTGCAGGAAAATAAGGCAAGTACGAAGCAAATTTTTCTATGAAACTCGCGATTTTGCTTTCGAAAAATATATAATTCTTTGCATAATTGCTATTCATGCTTTTGTTAGATAATCCGGTCTTCAAAATCGCCAGAAATTCTTGCTTTTCATCATCTGTTGCCACCTCAGAATCTATTTTCAAGTTCGACATATCCGCATTACCAAACTCATTAGTCTGCCAAATACATTGAGAAATCAAGTTCATCATGTCTTTTGACGGGTTGTCAGCCATGCTCGTGAACTTGTCATAAAACGCTCGTAATAACATTAGCAATGTTGTTAACCGTTGTTGTCCATCAATGACTTCTGATTGTTTCTTATTGTTTTTAAAAGTGACGATTGCTCCCAAGAAGTATTCATCGTTCGTATTAAATTCATCTTTGTTTTCATCCGGAAATGCAAACGTAAATATATCATCCCAAAGGGTCTGACATTCTTCCTCTGCCCAGGCATATGGACGTTGATAATCAGGGATGAGGAAATTTGCTGACTTATCAGTCAGCAAATCTTTAATTGTCTTTTGATCTACACTTAATTTGCTCATCTAAATACCTCTCAGCGTTACCTGATTTAAAGTTAAAAAAGACTCAATGATAGCCTTTAATATCATTCCTACTCCCACTCAATCGTCGCGGGGGGTTTGGAGCTGATGTCGTAGACCACGCGGTTTACGCCGGGGACTTCGTTTACGATGCGGTTGGAGACTTTCGCGAGCAGCTCGTAGGGCAGGCGCGCCCAGTCGGCGGTCATGAAGTCTATGGATGTGATGGCACGCAGGGCGATTGTTTCGGAATAGGTGCGTTGGTCGCCCATCACGCCCACCGACCTCACCGGCAGCAGCACCGCGAAAGCCTGCGAACTGCCACTGATGTTGCCATTATCATCTACCTGGATGTGGGTCAGGTCAGCTTGCCGCAGCTCTTCATCGAAAATGGCATTTGCCTGGCGGACGATTTCAATTCTTTCCGGGATTACTTCGCCAAGCACCCTCACTGCCAGTCCAGGTCCGGGGAAGGGTTGGCGCCAGACGAGGTCGTGGGGCAAGCCAAGCGTTTCGCCAACCGCGCGAACTTCGTCCTTAAAAAGGTTGCGCAGCGGCTCAACGAGCTTAAATTTCATGTCTTCGGGTAAGCCGCCAACGTTGTGGTGCGATTTGATGCGGTGCGCTTCAGAAACCCCAATCCCTTTTGATTCGATGACGTCTGGGTAGATCGTGCCCTGGGCGAGGAATTCGTGGTGTTCAAGCCCGGCAACAGCGGCTTCGAACTCGCGAATGAAGCTTTCGCCAATGATTTTTCGTTTGCTTTCCGGGTCGGTTACGCCCGCGAGCCTGGCAAAATAGCGTTCAGAAGCGTCAACCATGATCAGGTGATCGCCAAGCAGCGGTCGGAAGACGGCTTCAATCTGGTCGGGTTCGTCTTTGCGCATTAATCCGGTGTCGATGAAGACGGCGGTTACACGGTCGCCAATGGCTTTTTGGACCAGGGATGTGGTTATCGCAGAGTCCACCCCGCCGCTCAGGGCGGATAACACCCGCCCATTGCCCACCTGTTCGCGGATAGCATGGACACTTTCTTCGATGATTGAGCTTGAGGTCCAGCCTGGCTGGCATTCGCAGACGTTGAGGACGAAATTGCGCAGGATTTCCTCGCCGTATTGGGTATGGTGAACCTCGGGGTGGAATTGCAGCCCGAAGCGTTTGTGGGGCTCATCCATCATGGCGGCAAAGGGGCTGTTTGGGGAGGTCGCGAGGCGGGTGAAGCCGGGGGGAAGGTGGGTGACATGGTCCCCATGCGACATCCAGACGGTTTGACGCCCCTGGTGGAGCAGTGGATTTGCCGCGGGGACGTTTAGCTCGGTTAGTCCGTATTCGTGTTCGGTGCTTTCGATTACGACGCCGCCGAGTTTGTGGGTGAGGGCTTGCATGCCGTAGCAGATGCCAAGGAGGGGCAAGCCGCACTCGATCAGGTAATCCTGGATGTATGGGGCGCCATCGGCATAGATGGATTGGGGTCCACCTGAGAGGATGATCCCTTTGGTGTGAGAATCGAGAGCTTCGTTTTTCGCGGCAGTCCAGGGGAGCAGCTCACAGAAAACGTGCATGTCGCGAATCCGGCGGCCGATTAACTGGGTGTATTGAGAGCCAAAGTCCAGAATTACGATTCTATCGTTCATTGAAAGCCTTACGCCGCGAATTCGTCGGTGAAAATGATCTGACCGTCGTCCATGGAACTGATGGAAACGAGGGAGTGTACCGGCACACCGAGGTAGGCGAGTTTGTCACGCCCGCCTTCAAAGGTTTTTTCAACCAGAGTGCCGATCCCGACCACTTTCGCGCCGGCTGTTTGGGCAAGACGGACGAGCCCGACGATGGTCGCGCCGGATGCCAGGAAGTCATCGATGATCAGGATTTCCTCATCCCGATGCAGATATTCGGGGGAGACGATAAGCTCGGTGTTGTGACCTTTGGTGTGGGAGGGGGCGACTGTGATGTAGACTTCGCTGGGCATGGTGATGGGCTTGGTTTTGCGGGCGTAGACTACGGGCAGACGGAGATATTTCCCTGCCATGAGCGCCGGAGCTATGCCGGAGATTTCCGCTGTAAGGATTTTGACAGCCGAAGTGCCAGCGAACAGACGCGCGAATTCCGCGCCGCAGGCATCCATCAGGATGGGGTCCACCTGGTGATTGATAAAACGATCGACTTTAAGGATGCCTTTACCGAGGTTTTTTCCTTCGGTCAGGATACGCTGTTTTAGTACTTCCATTGTTTCGCTCCAATTTCACTGACAGATCTGAACAGATACAAGCCTAAACGAATACGCAAAAAACATTTTGCGCTTATAGCTGGCAATTATAACAGCCGGCTGCCCTAATTGGGCGGAAACCGGCTGTTGTGGTGGGTTTATGGGATTATTTCTGGTGGAGAATTTCACCTGAGAACAAGGTCACTGCCTTGCCGCCAAGGAAAACACGGTCTTTGCCGAGTCTGCACCAGACCGTGCCGCCGCGTTCGGAAGCCTGATAGGCGGTTAATTGGTTTTTATTGAGCTTGTTTGCCCAATAGGGGGTCAGGATGCAGTGCCCTAAGCCTGTTACTGGATCTTCGGGGATGCCGGTGTGGGGGGAGAAGAAGCGCGAGATGAAATCGGTCTTTCCATCGGTACAAGCGGCAGTAATGATCAGATCGTTTTCCTCAAGGAGGGCGATCGTTTTAAAGTCAGGAACAAAGGCTTCGATGTCGGATGGGTTGGCAATCTCAGCCAGCAGGATTTTTTTATCTTCTGAATGGGCGACTTCCAGGGGGGCTTGACCGAGGATTTCTTCAAGCAGAGGTGACGATTCGGCGGGGATGGGGCGGATAAGGGGCATGTCCAGCTCGATGGTGCCGTGTTTAAAGGTGGCAGTAAGCACGCCGCTTTTGGTATGGAAATAGATGGTCTCGTCAGGATCGTAATAACCTAACTCAAAGAGAACATGGGCAGAGGCAAGTGTGGCGTGACCGCAAAGGTCAACTTCCGTGCTGGGGGTAAACCAACGCAGGTAGAAATCGTTGCCTTTGGGGCTGAGGAAGGCTGTTTCGGAGAGCTTCATCTCGTTTGCGACAGCCTGCATCCAAGCCTCATCGCGAGGATGGTCCAATAAGCAGACACCAGCCGGATTCCCTTTGAAAGGTTTCACGGTAAAGGAGTCAACCTGAAATAACGGAATCTTCATACCGACCTCCTTAATCTTTGTTTAATTCTAACCGTTTTGTTTTTGACTGCAAGGCAGGTTTCTAACCTTATGGGTATTTGGCATGGTGGAAACAAGAAATTGATTGGGGAGTGGGTCACCCCGTTCTCTCCTTTTTGCACAACCTCGCGGGTGGAGCCAAATTTGCAGGTTGGCGAGTGGAGGTTATAATGCAGGATATGAAACTTAAACGCTTGTTAATCCTGGTGACAGGGGTTGTCCTAATGTTGGTGGCTTTTCCTGATGCCGCGTGGTCGGCTGAACAGGCTGCGGTGCCTGTGCCATACTACGACCTGCCGCTCTGCCAACCCGGATACTATTCGTCTGATCCGGGAAATTGCCTGCCCCTGGGGGCATCCCAGACGATTGCCCAATTACACGATTCTGGTTTTCCTTACCCCATCCGCGCTCTGGCAGCCGCCAAGCCGGACGCTTCGCTTTCTGATCTGCCGGTTCGCGTAGCCAGAATTACTGGCGGTGAAACTCCGGTTTACGCCAGCCTTGATGACGCGATCAGCGGCGGTAACGTTTTGCGGACTATCCCGGATGGCGGCAGCCGCTATGTGACGATGATCAATACGGCGGTTTCAGGCGGACGGACGTTCGTGCGGACGATGGACGGTGGATGGGTGGAGGCAACGCCATTCTATTCATACCCACAATGGCAGGGGCTGGAGTTTTATGCCACCCCGCTGAATGATTTTGGATGGACGATTAACCCGACGCCAAGTTACACGCAGCCAAGTTTTGCTGCCCCTGAAACCGGGAAGCAGTATGACAAATATGTGGAGTTCCAGATTTACCAGGTGACTGAAGCAGAGGGGTATGAATGGTACGAGGCGGGTCCAGGGGAATGGATTCCGTCTTTGAAGTCGCGCCGGGTGGTGGTGGAGACAAGCGCGCCGGAAGGCGTTGACAACAACCGTTGGATCAGCATTGATCTGTATAACCAGACGCTGTCTGCTTATGAGGACGGTGAGCTTGTGTTTGCCGCACTGGTGGCAACTGGTTCGGGCGAGCTCTATTCCGACCCCGGGCTCTATTACATCTACGAAAAACGCGAACTTGAGCAGATGCAGGGTTCCTACACAAGCGATCGCTCGGACTTCTACTCGCTGGAAGGCGTTCCCTGGACGATGTATTACAACCACGCGCAGGCGATCCACGGGATTTACTGGCCTGCACTGCTCGGTTTTACCCAGTCACACGGCTGTGTTAACATGTTCCCGGGTGACGCGCATTGGCTGTTTAACTGGGCAGAGTTGGGGGATTGGGTTTACGTCCACGATTCTTCCGGGCAGACTCCCATGCCGACCCCGACACCGATGGGGACACCGGCGCAAGAAATTATCTATCCCACTCCGACAGTGCAAAACTGAGGGGTAACCCAACAAAAAGGAACAAAAATCCCGGGTTTTCGTTGTCAGGTTGAACTGCACAACCTGACCTACAACTGACCTACAACTGCAATATGATCGGTGCGTTCAAAAACGGAACGCACCCTACGAAGCTGCGCAACCTGACCTACAGCTAACGTGTAACACAGCAAAAAGGCACAAAAAACCTGGGTTTTCGTTGTCAGGTTGAACTGCGCAACCTGACCTACAACGCGATATTATCGGTGCGTTCAAAAACGGAACGCACCCTACGAAGCTGCGCAACCTGACCTACAGCTAACGGGTAACACAGCAAAAAGGCACAAAAAACCTGAGTTTTCATTGTCAGGTTGAACTGCGCAACCTGACCTACAACTGCGATATTATCGGTGCGTTCAAAAATGGAACGCACCCTACGAAGCTGCGCAACCTGACCTACAGCTAACGTGTAACACAGCAAAAAGGCACAAAAAACCTGGGTTTTCGTTGTCAGGTTGAACTGCGCAACCTGACCT
>JAYFQB010000334.1:0-11875 GCA_034927385.1 Anaerolineaceae bacterium
CTTTTTCGCAAATTTCAACCGCCTGGTGGATGTTGTCGGCGTGCCACCTGAGTGGATTGACGGGCAAGCCAAAACTGGCGATGTAATCCAGAATCCCAGATTGTGTTTGGGGCAGAGGTTCGGAAGATTCCACAATCTGATAAAGATAGAGTTTGAGGGGGCGGGATGCCGTTATGGTTGGGTCAAGTTGGCGCAAGGAACCTGCCGCGGTGTTGCGCGGGTTCAAATAGATTTTCTCGCCTTTGATCTCAAGGTCCTGATTGAGCTTTAAAAAGTCGGCTTTGGTAATAAAAACTTCGCCACGAAAAACAATATTGTCCGGAGCGGGGCTTCCATTCCCCAAAACCGGAATGCGCAGCGGCAGGCTGGGAATCGTGCGCAGGTTTTGGGTGATATCCTCGCCAACATTTCCATCGCCGCGGGTGGCACCGAGGGTAAAGATTCCCTGGTTATAGTGCAAAACGACAGTCAAACCGTCCAGTTTTGGTTCAAGCATAAAGTCCGCTAAAGCCACACGTGAGTCAAGCTTTAGGATGCGTTCGTACCATGCAAGCGCGTCCTGGCTGCCAAAACCGTTTGCCAGGCTCAGAATGGTTGCGGGATGGTTGACTTTCTGGAATTTTTCTGAGATCTGATTTCCAACTTTTTGGGTTGGAGAATCGGGGGTGATAAGCTCGGGATGTTCGCCTTCAATGATTTTCAGGCGGTTGAAATTTGCGAATAAGAGGGGCTGCACCGGGACGTCTGGGCATACGATGCCGATGGGATCGTTATAAAGCTGAACGACCTGAACCTTTCCAACTCGCTTGGGTTTTCAGGGAAAGATCCAAGAGGAGCCCTCGCGTATAAATATCCCGGTGAAGAAGTCGAAACAACCCTTTTGGATATCCAGGTCAACGTCGGTAGGACCGGCGTCCTCACTCCCCTTGCCCTGTTGGAACCGGTGAGTATTGGCGGAGTGGTTGTTAAACAAGCCACGCTCCATAATTTCGACTTTATCGCCGAAAAAGACCTTCGCGTAGGGGATCGGGTGTTTCTCAAACGAGCTGGTGAGGTCATTCCATACATCGTCGCCGCCCTCCCCGGAAAACGCGATGGCAGCCAGGCAACCTATGTTCCCCCAAGCCACTGCCCATCATGCGGCTCACCAGTCGAGCGGATTCCGGGCGAGGTAGCATGGTACTGCCTTAATGCGGCTTGCCCCGCCCAGTTAACGCGTAATGTGGAGAATTTTGCTTCTCGAACAGCGATGGATATTGCCGGTCTTGGCGAGCAAATTGTTGCTCAATTGGTGCAAAGCGGTTTAGTGCGGAGCTTTCCGGACCTTTACCTTCTGTCAAAAGAACCTTTACTAACGTTGGATAAATTCGGCGAGAAAAAAGCTGAAAACCTGCTGGACGCCATTCAGGCTTCCAAATCCCAAACTCTACAGAGATTATTGATTGCTTTAGGGATCAAAGGCATCGGCGAGGTGGCAGCCCGAAAATTGGCACAAAAATACGGCTCACTGGACGCGATTTCACATGCGGGTTTGGATGATCTACAACAAATTGAAGGGGTTGGCCCCAACCTTGCGGAGTCTGTCTATGAGTGGTACCGGCTTGAAAGCAACCAGCAGATGCTGGCTCAGTTGAAAGAGCTCGGTTTGAATCCGACAGAAAGCACCGCTGTTTCCACCACAAAACTACCCCTGGCAGGATTAACTTTCGTGGTTACCGGAACTCTTGAGGGATTTTCACGCGAGGGCATATCGGACTTTATCCTGCAAAATGGCGGTAAAGTATCCGGCTCCGTCAGCTCAAAGACCTCCTACCTTGTGCTTGGCGCGGACCCTGGCTCAAAATACGAAAAAGCCCGACAACTCGGCGTGCCAATCCTCTCCGAAACGCAACTTCGCGAACTGGTTGGTTCCTGAGACAAACGTAGGTCGGCTTGCGCATTTCAATCTCGACTTGTCAGTCGTAGGTCGGCTTGTGCATTTCAAGTCGACGATCAGATGGAAAGAGTAGTCGCAGGTCGGCTTGCGCATTTCAAGCCGACAATCAAAAAGAAAGAGTAGTCGTAGGTCGGCTTGCGCATTTCAAGCCGACAATCAGATAGAAAAAGAGGAAAATT
Source organism: Anaerolineaceae bacterium (assembly GCA_034927385.1). GTDB lineage: Bacteria > Chloroflexota > Anaerolineae > Anaerolineales > Anaerolineaceae > Mesolinea. The sequence continues at coordinate 2,116 of JAYFQB010000334.1, forward strand.
TGTTTTTGTTATGTCAAGAATAACGATGTCGCGTTCAACTGTGGAACCTGACCTACACAACTCTTATGCTCAGACAATCAAAAAGAAAGAGGAGTCGTAGGTCGGCTTGCGCATTTCAAGCCGACGATCAGATAGAAAAAGAGGAAATTTTGTTATTGTTATGTCAAAAATAACTATATCGGGTTCAACTGCGGAACCTGACCTACACTAACTGAACTATCTTAGGTTCAATCAAAACCGCTCAGTTTTTCTGAGCGGTTTTTAAGTGGAGATGGCGGGAATCGAACCCGCGTCCGAAAGATTAGCCCCTCGGATATCTACGAGCATAGTCAGTTGTTCAGGTTCATCCGTTTGCAGGTCAACTGACCGAACTGCATCCAGATTATCCGCTCGGACCCGAAAGTCCTCTTAGCTGAACCTCACGACGCGATCCAGAGCAGCCTGACTTTTATGACGCCTTTACTGGTTCCGGTCAGGCAAACGGACCCAGGAGACGCGACCTCATCAAAGGAGGTCAGCTTCCAATCAGTTAGCTTATGCAGCTAAAGGAAGGGTTGCGTAGTTTGTGCGATTGGCACTTGTTTTTTGTACTGATTTCACGAGGTCGGTACCTCTCGGCTCGCAATCCGGAACCAGCTTCTCCCGTCGAGACCTGGCATCCCCGTTCACATAAAAAGTATAACACAAAAAACCCCTCAGGGTTAGCTGAGGGGTTTTTTTACATGCTAAAACAAAAGCTTACTTGATTTGAGACATCTGCTCGGCGAGGATCGCGTTTGCATTCACATTCGCTTCGTCGAGGATTGCCCTGACGTCAACGGTTGTGTCGTCAACAATGGCGGTCATGGCTGGTTCGATGACATTGTCGCGAACGAAGTCATATCCAGGCACTGGAGGTTCAAACACGCCGTAAGGCAGCAGGGAAATGGCGGTTGCGTAAGCAATCTTCGCTTCGTCAGTTCCAGCGAATTCAGCAGTTACCTCATCAGCAATGCTGGCTTTCACCGGGAAGTAACCGGAAGCCTTCGCCCATTCGGCGTTCACAGCGGCGCTGGTGTAGTAACGAACAAACAGCCAGGCAGCCAGTTCACGTTCTGGGGTGGATTTGGGGATGGAAACGGAAGCACCGTAGACATTCATCACGGGATCTGCGCTGGTATGGGGGAGTGCACCCACGGACCAATCGAAGGGAGTACCATCGGCACCAACTGCGTCACCGTAGTAGGTCAAACCGGAGGATGAGCCCACCGCGAACAGGAGGGTACCGTTGCCAAAGTCAGTCTGGTCGCCGTAATTTTCGGTGACGAGGCGGGCGCAGCCATCAGCGAAGAGGCTCTGGAGGAAAGTCCAGGCTTCCACTGCGGCGTCGCTGTTGAGGGTGAACTGATTGGTGTTGTAATCGAACATGTCGCCGCCAAAGGCGAAGGTCCAGCTGGCGAAGCGGGAGGTATCAATGCTCAATTCATAACCGGTCGGAGAGGCAGCACCTTCAGTGGCACCGCTGAAAGGATTCGCGGCAGCAGCACAAGCCATAGCCTTGAATTCCTCAGGGGTGGTTGGGGGAGCTTCGAAACCAAGTTCGCGCAGCCAGTCCATGTTGTAATACATAACTTCCATGGAACGGTTGGGGGCGAGACCAAGGCGCTGGTTGTCGAACAGGGAGAGGACATCCTGTGCAAAGAAGCCAGGATAGAAGTCGTCCTGTTCTTCCTGAGTCAAACCATACACGGGATGGTTGATCAGTTCGTTCATATCGAACATGGAATCTGCCAGTTGATAGGTAGCGACCTGATTCTGGTAACCAACAACTACATCGGGCACGTCGGTGGTATTCAGGATGGGGAGCATCTTGTTGAAGATGTCGCCATAGCTTCCAGCATACTCAGCGGTGACAGTAATGCCCCACTCATTGTTCGCGTTGAAGTCAGAAACGATCTTTGCAATCGCAGCTTCACGAGCGGAACCGGTATGCTGATGCCACCAGACGATTTCCGTGGCGGGAACAACTTCAGCCCAAGGATCAACTTCAGCAGGAACTTCGGTTGGTACTTCAACAACGGGGGCGTCGGTCGGTACGACTGGAACTTCAGTCTCAACTGGTGTTGGCGCAACGGTCGGTTTGGCGCAAGCACCAAGAACCATCGCTGCAATCATCACGACTGCAAGAAAACTAAACAATTTACTTCTCATTTGTCAAAACCTCCATTTTGAACAGATAGTGTTGTTGATATCGGGTCATCTCCCGTTATATCTACTGTATTTTATCCTTTTAATCCGGTAGTGGCAATTCCCTGAGTGAATTGCTTTTGGGTCACGAAATAGACCAGCAGGATCGGAATAATTGTGATTACTGCGCCAGCCATCAACCAATGCGTATACGGACCGGCTTCCTGGACAAAGCCATACAGACCGACCATCAAAGGTCTCCAGGTATCGCGGGTTGTAACAAGCAAGGGCCATTGGAAGGCGTTCCATGAAGCCGTAAAACCGAACAACAGAACGGTCATGATTGGCGCTTTACTGATCGGCATCACAACCTGGATGAGGAACCTCAAATGGTCACAGCCGTCGATACGCGCCGCGTCCCAAAGCTCTTTTGGAATCTGCGCGAAAAATTGGCGCAAAAGGAAAATGCTGAACGCGTTTGCCATGAACGGGATAGTGAGTGCCCAATAGGTGTTAATCCAGGTGCCGCCCGGCAGCGGAATAATCGTGCCGCGGATCAACATGTAATTGGGGATCAACGTAACCGATTCCGGGATCATCATTGTCGCAAGGAAAATGCCAAACAGAAAGTTCTTTCCCTTGAAATCAATCCGCCCAAAGGCATAGCCAGCCAAAATTGATGTTACAAGCAGCCCAGCCAGCGTGCCAAGCGTTACTAAAACACTGTTAACAAAGTATTTTGAGAAGTTCGCCTGGTCCCAGGCTTCTTTATAGTTAACCCATTGTGGAACTTTTGGCAGCAGTTGGCGGGTGATCGTTTCGCCAAGAGTCATCAGCGAGTTGGAAATCATCCAGAAGAACGGAAAGATGAAAACCAGTGCGCCAGCAATAAGGATCAGGTAAAGGAAAGCTTTCCCCAGGAACCTGTCGAGGTAGAACTTTTTCTTTCCTTTTTTGTGAGTTGGCAGTATAGAGGAATTATCCATAGAATACCCGATCTTCCATAAGCTTATTCTGTGCCAGTGTCAGACCCAGGATCACAAGAAACAAAACAATTGCCTGTGCCGTCGCGACACCGTATTGGTTGGCTTTGTAGAAACGATCGAAAACCAGCAGACTGGTTGTTACAACCGTATTTTGCGCGCTTGGAGTTCTCATCACATAAATGTGATTGAAGGCTTTGAAGGTGCCGATGAAACCAATCAGGCTCAGGTAGAAGGTAACCGGAGAGATCATAGGAATGGTGATATTCCAGAATCGGTCCCATTTGCTGCCGCCGTCAATCTCCGCGGCTTCATATATCTCCTTGGGGATATTCCCCAACCCCGAGAGGAAAATAACCGTGTTGTAGCCAACGAAAGACCATATACCATATATGATGATCGTCAACAGCGCCAGGCTGGGTCCTCCCGCAATCCCTGAAACGTTCAAGCCAAGCAGGTTCAACACCGGCTTGGGTTCAAAACGCCACTTTAAGGGGTCCATCCCAACAAGGCCAATCAGGCGGTTGGCAAAGGAAGTCTCCCGGCTGGAAAAAATAATCTGAAAAACAACTGCCGTACTGATGGATGGCGTGATATATGGGAGGAAGTAAATCATTCTAAAAACTTGCTTGCCGACGATGTCCTGGTAGAGAATGTATGCCAGCACCAGACCAATAATAATTTCCGCCGGAACGGTGCCTAACGCGTAGTAAACTGTGACGATCAATGAGTTCAGGAAATCTTTGTTTCCTGTGTTGTACATTAATCCCCATCCGGTTACAAAAATTACACCGCCTAAAATAAGCACAAGGGCTCCAAGAATATGAGCCCACCGTTTCCCATTACTCAAAGTTTGGAAAGCACGGTTCCACACATAGAAACCTAAGATAAACAGTCCCAAACCAGCCAATAACACCAACAGGTTAGTCCAGGAGCCAAAAATTAGCAGGTAGTTTTTATCACCAATAAAAGCACCCTTGGTGACCTGCCAATTGAAAAGGCTCATGTAAACGGAATAGCCGATTGGGAAAATGCCAAAAATAAATATGATTAGAAATGCTGGTAGGGTAAAGAGTAATCCGGTTATCTGGTCTTTAAAAGCTTGCTTCTTAAAAGCATTTGAGCCTTTGGTTGTGATGATTGTTTCGCTAGATTCCATAGCACCTCAGTAATTGACCCATTAGTAGTTCTTCATTACAGCCTTAGCTATCATCCAATTTTACTTGTTTTTTTCTTTATCACCCAAGCATCTGGCACCAGGATCATAACAAAATGATTCTACCTTATTATTGAATAGAATCCCAATAATGAATCAGGAAAACTATCTGTAACCACCACAAAACCCAAATCGTCCAGCCTTACGATGCCTTCCCAGTTTCGGGCTGTGTTGTCATCGAGCAATTGGAGATATAGAGGAGCTTGATCGATACGGCTTACCTGTCCATCTTCCACCTGGAGCTCCACGAGCCGTTCGACTGTCTCGTTTTCACCATGCGTATGCCCCTCTCCATATTCCAGGACCAACAGGTCCTGATTTACGGCAAGATGCGTATCGCCAGGGTAAAAATAGTTGATCACCCAAAACCTGCCGTTAGCATCCATATTTGTCGCGTCTGTGACACGGAAATCCAATTCGGGGAAAGCCACTTCCTTTAGAAGCCCATCTTCCAGGTTGAACTGATACGCCCTGGGTTGGGACCCATCCTTATTCGAATTATGCTCATAAATGATATATAAACAGCCGTCCCAGTATGTCATCGTCTCAAAAGACTCGTTTGATTCACTGGTGAACGGCGTTAGTTCAATGAGTGAATCGGGGTCCAGCGTGATGCTGGTTAGATCTCCATCGACAACACCCTTGATCAGGTAGCCCATCATCGGGCTGCCCGCGCGGCTCTCGATGGTTAGGTAAACGTCGTTCTCTACGAACAATATCGATTCAAAGCCTTCAAAACCTCTGATTTTGCTTCGCAGGTCTGAATTCAAAATCGGAACTTCCCGCACCGAGAGTTCATAATCCGGCTGATTGATGTTCCGTACCAATTCCGATTTGGAAATTGAAAATAAGGCGGCTTCCCTCGAAAAGGCTTTGCCAGCAGGGTATTGCGGAAGCAGAATGAGGTTATCTTCATACCAACCCAACCCGGAATACTCAAAACTGGCGTCCTCAAACCTCTCGGGTAAGTTTAAGAGGAGAATTTCAGTTTCTGGTAAGGCGCTCGGGTAATCCGCGCTGGTTGTTGCTGTCTGTTCCGGCGTATTCTCCAGCGAAGCAGTTGGAGCAAGGGTTGGCTGGGGCAAAACAGCATTACTGCTACACGCATATAGACTTAATATTAAAATGCTAACAACGAATTTCGAGGTGGTTTTCATCTTTATTCGATCGCGCTTAAATCAAATATCGCTACAACCGGGTCGTGGTCACTGGAAGCTTCTTTTGGCAAACTGAGGCTGTTGATGTGGACAACCTGGTAATCCACTAACCTCCCTGCCAGGCTTCGACTTGCCAACATCTGGTCGAGCGTTTGTCCGTTGCCATCATGCAGATAGGTAAACCTCTGGTTTTCGGGTAAGTTGTTTACGAGATTTTCCAGGAGGTCACCTTCCAAAGTCTGTATGCTGGCGCTCCAGGGAAAGTCATTTAAATCACCCAATACGACAATCATGGCTTGGGGGTTGATATCCAGAATGTCTCTCACAAACCCATTCACCGCCTTCGCCTGAGCGATCCTTTGCCTTTCGCTCGGAGTCTGGGGAGGTTGCTGATCGCCATAAAGCGGTCCGTCCTCACCTTTGGAGTTGAAGTGATTGCCGATTATGTAAATGTCTTGCCCATTAAATACAAACTGGGCTGCAATCGGCTTGCGGCTGTTCATAAAAGCGGAGTTACCAGGCCAAATTCTGTCTGGGTTCAGGCTAAGCATCGCCCGGCCGTTCTCAGCCGTCAGAGCGGTTTCCTGGTCAGCGGTTCCGGCTGTATTGCTCGCAAGGCGGAGACCCCGCTTGGTTTGGTACAGGATGACCGTCCGTATGTTGCCCCCGTCAATTCCGCCATCCGCATTCCGATTAGGGTCAATATTCAGGGCTTTGTAGACCACCGCGCCGCTGCTGACTGTCGTGATGTCGTCAATTAAGCTCGCAATGTTGCGTTGGGCGCTGACCACCTGCGAGTCCAGGCTTCCATCATCGTCCATAACTTCCTGCAGCACCAATATGTCCGGAGCTTTCAGATAATCAACGATCTCTTCCGCTATTTGCCTCGACCATTCCAGGTCCAGGAGACTGTTAAAGTTTTCAAGGTTATAGGTTGCAATCGCAAGCTGCCATTCCTGCTGCGTTCCCTGGGCAGGAGCAGGAGAAAGCACTTCATTTTGGCTGAGAACTGGCTTATTAAGAGGCTGAACACGGTAATTTCCAAAATCGTAGTCAACTACGCCCACGATCGGCTGGCTGAAAATTGCGCCAACGTAGACAGCCGGCATCAGGATGAATGCATCATCCAAAAGAATTCTCTCGGGGTTGGGGTCGTTTTCGCGCAAGATCAGACAGCCCTCATCAGAGAAGATGCCAGCGTCCTGCCCGTTATCAGCGACAACAAAAACCTCGTTGTACCGATTCCTGGTGGAAATCGCCCTGGCGTTGTTAATCTGCACCAACATGCCCTCAAGACTTTCAAAAAAGTCCATACCGTCTTCCTGCGGGTCAATTGGCAGCTTGCTCTGACCGACATAACCAGAGATGTCGTTCTCAATCACCTGGTTCGGGATGACTCTGCCTTCCTTTCCAAGGATAATCGGCTCTGGCATGGGGTGATCATGGCTTAGCACTGTGACCTTCTTTGCCACAAGGGTTGTGATTGTCAGGGAGTTTTCTCCCAGTCCCGCCGGGTTCCACTCCCTCACCCAGCCATCCTCGATCAGAACGAAGTCGCCGATTTTCGCGTTGGAGTTTGCCTGAAGGTCGATGTAAATGGCTTCGGAAGTGCGTTCATCCTCATCCGGAACCGGGTTTTGCAAGTAAAATCCTCCGCCATCAACCGCGGTGACCACACCGCTGACTTTGGCAATGGTCTCGCCTTCCATCGGAGAGCGATGCGTGATGCCCTGGATTTGATTGATCGGGGTGGATCCATCGGCAGTGGGAAAAACCTCAGAAGGAAGATTGGCTGTCTGAGTCCCAGCAGGCGTCCGCGAGACACATCCAGCACATACAACCAACAAGCATAGTATGATCAGAACTCGTTTCAAATTGCTCTCCTAAACATAATTCAATATTTTACATGATTTGGCTACCTGCTGCGTTTAACCCACTGGAATGAGATAAAATTGAGACATGGAAATTCAAGCAGCAATATCGAAAGCGGATAGATACTCTTCGTCTGAACAGGGCGATAAAGTGGAGATCATTGAACGTCCCCGCGGCGGGCTCTCCGTTATCATCGCGGAGGGGAAACTGAACGGTCAGCAATCCCGATCCATCGCCATGAAAGCCGTCCATTCCATTATGAACCTGATTTCAACCGGGCTGCATGACGGCGCTTCGTCCAGAATCGTCCTTTCCAATATTTTCGAGGAGCACCAGGGCAAAGCCAAAGTCAGCCTGCATATCATCTCCTGCGATTTGGAATCGCAATCAATTGTCATCACCAAAAACAACACCACTCCCGTCATTACTGTCTTTGAAGGCTCAGCAGACTACCTGCCTTTTGATGGTAGTTTTGACTCCGAACCGTGCGATTGTCCTTCTGTATACCAGTTTGAAATCGAAGAAGGACGGGATTTCATTTTGGTTTCGGATGGCATCCTCCAGGCTGGCGCCCAAAATGAACACCCGCAGGACTTGCGCCTGTTGGTTGAATCGCTCTTCGAAGATGACGAACCCTCCGTGCAGGAAATAGCCGATACCATTCTTAACCAGGCAATCAACCAGGATCTCGGTCGCCCACGAGACGACATGACGGTCACGGTTTTACGGATCTCACCCGCACCCTCCTCCAACATCCGGCGGGAGTGCGTTCACTTTCCAATTAACCAACTGAAATAAAGGAGTCGATCTATGCACGAGGAAGTTATTCTGATCACTGGAGCAAACGGAGAAATCGGTCATGGTCTGATCCACCACCTTGCCAGTAAAAACAAAGCGGTCGTCGCAATTGACCTCAACCCCCTGGATGAGGTTCTTCAGCCGTTGGTTCGCCACTGGCGCGTAGGAGACGTTCTCGATTATTCCGGTCTTGAACAGCTTTTTGAGGAATATCACTTCAGTGTCGTTTTCCATCTGGCTTCGATCCTCTCAACCAAAGCAGAGATAAACCCCGAACTCGCCCATAAGATCAATGTTGAGGGCACGCTTAACTTACTCCGCTTGTCCGAGATCCAATCCAGGCGCGATTGTGTGCCCGTGAAGTTCATCTACCCCAGCTCAATTGCCGCGTATGCCATGCCAACTCTTGAGAATAAGCTAAAAGCCGGCAGGGTCCGCGAAGACCAGTTTACAATCCCGACAACCATGTACGGCATCAACAAACTTTACTGCGAGAATCTCGGGCGTTATTACAGCAAACACTACAAACAGCTTGCCAACAACGCCAACCCCAACGAATTGCTGGATTTCCGGGCTCTGCGTTTTCCTGGGCTGATCAGTGCCGAAACCGTCCCAACCGGCGGAACAAGTGACTACGGTCCCGAAATGCTCCATGCGGCTGCAAGAGGCGTTTCGTATGACTGCTTTGTGCGTCCAGACGCTCAGTTGCCTTTTATGGTCATGCCTGATGCAGTAAAATCACTGATTATGCTTCAGGAAGCCCCTCGCGAAAAGCTCACCCAAAGCGTCTATAACGTAACCAGCTTCAGCCCAACCGCGCAGGAGCTATATGACCTGACTTTGGAAGCGTTCCCACAGGCGGATATTCGTTTTATACCAGACTGTAGCCGGCAGTGCATCGTCGATTCCTGGCCCGCCGATATCGATGACGGCGCCGCCCGAAAAGACTGGCAGTGGCAGCCCGATTACGACCTGGAACGATCCTTTGAGGATCTTCTGGTTCCGGCGATTCGCGCCCGGTACCAATAGCGAAGGAAGATCATGCCCCTTTACGAATATGTTTGCCAATCGTGTAAACAAACCTTTGAAACAATCCGTCCTTTCACCCAGGCAGACCAACCGATTGCCTGCCCCAAATGCGGGAGGACGGATTCCCGAAGGCTGCTCTCGCTGGTAAACGCTGTTAGTTCAGGGAAAAGCCTAACCAGCGGCGGTTCTTCCTGCGGGTCCTGCCACTCCGGCAATTGCGGCAACTGCGGCAGCGCATGAAAACAAACCAATTCTTTACGGGAAAGCTTGCCCTGATTACTGGCGGATCGAGCGGTATTGGTTACGCGTTGGCAAATCAACTCGTCGAGGCTGGCGGGTCGGTGATCCTTTTGGCGCGCAGCCAGGAAAAACTGGACGAAGCCAAAAGGGCACTCACCAGCCAAATATCTCAACCAGAGCAGCTCATTCACGCCATCCCCGCGGACGTTACTGATGTTGAATCGCTAAGCGCGGCTATTGAAGATATGGTGAAAACCATTGGCACACCCGATTTCATTTTCAACTGTGCCGGCGTTGCT